>CAYMQX010000143.1:0-7332 GCA_964392495.1 uncultured Anaerolineaceae bacterium | reverse complement strand
CTCTGTGGACCGCGCTGCTCCAGGCAATACACAGCCGCCAGTGAACCGATCTCGCCGCATAGAACCCAATCCCAGCCGTGCGAATAACCCACCAGGAATCCGCCTCGGAAAGCATCGCCAACACCGGTGGGATCGATGATCTCCCTTTCCGGTACGGTGGGGATGAAATATTCCTCGGTTCCAGTGAAAAGGTCCGCCCCCTCCCTGCCGCGCGTCACAACCAGCACGTGCACGTGCTTCAAGATCTGGTCGCGTTCCCAACCGGTCTTTTTGGAGATCAGCCCATACTCGTAATCGTTGCAGAACAGGAAATGCGCGCCTTCCAGGTCGCGGGCCAATTCACTGCCATCCAGGCGCAGCACCTGCTGGCTGGGATCATAGAGATACTTGATCCCAAGTTCGCGGCATTCTGCAGTGAACTTGGTCATGGCTCCAGGCTCATTCGGGGAGACCACCACAAGGTCGGGGCGCGACGAAAGGTCCTTCAAGGATTGCGTGGCCGCCCGGCCCATCGCCCCCGGATAAAAGGAGGCGATCTGGGCATTGGCTTGATCGGTGGTTGCGAAGAAGGAGGCTGTGAACAACCCTGGGACCGTCTGCATCAGGCTCGTATCCACGCCTTTTGAATCCAACCACTGGCGATATTCGGAAAAATCCTCTCCAACGGTGGCCATCACCCGTGGATGCCCGCCCAGCAGCGCCATGCTGTAGGCGATATTCGGAGCGATTCCGCCCCTTTGTTTGGACATCGAGTCCACCAGGAAAGAAAGACTGATGGAGGCCAGTCGCTCCGGAAGAATCTGGTCTTTAAAAAGACCCGGAAAAGTCATCAGGTAATCGTAAGCAACCGAACCGGTGAGCAATATATCCATGAGTTTCCAATTCGCAGAAAAATGCGCACTCTCGCGAGTGCGCCAGAAATTGCGGTCAAGAGTTTATCATGCACCATGTGTCTTGTCTAGAAAAAATATCCACCGATTTGGATCTTTCCGTGCGCCATCCTTTATCGATCCATGGCTCCTTTTCATGGATCACGGCATAAGCTCATAGGCCAGGAAGAAGAGGTCCCATTCCATGACGATTGTGATACAGCTGCAAACATATGGGTTTCGATAGGGACCGCGTGCAGAACCCGCCATCCCAGGCTATAGCCTTACTGAGAGAGTACTCATTTTTCACTCCGGCAGCGAGGGTTGACATGCCCTTGCTTTACCATTATAAAAACCGGATGAAATTCGCCCGCCAGACCTTCGGGATCCTTCTGCTGCTCTCGGTTGCAGCCTGTTCGAGCCTGCCTACCATCCCGCCCGGGTGGACGCGCACCCCTTCCGCCTCCCCTCCCCCCAGTGCAACACCGATTCCCTCCATCACCCCTACGGCGGTCCCGGTAATCCGCGTGGAAAATGGGGATCGCGCCCTTTTTAATGGGGATTTTGAGCTTGCACTGGCGCTCTTCCAATCCGCCTATCAGGATTCTTCGGATCCTGCCGTGCGGTCTGCTGCAAAATGGGGCCAGGTGCGCACCTTGTTTGAGGACGCCCGCTATCCGGAATCGCTCACTGCTGCGCAAAATTTCGTGGATGAGTTCCCCGATTCTGTCTTTGCCCCTGAGGCATGGTTCCTTCAGGGGATGGCTTATATGCAGTCCAGCGACTATCTACAAGCGGCTGCAGCCTGGGGGACCTTTCTGAAACTGCGTCCTGGAATCATCGACGCCTATACGCAAGAGCTTCAGGGTGATGCCTTCAGCGAGGCAGGCAGCTTTGCAGAGGCTATCACCGCTTATGAAGCAGCCATCCAGGCACCCCAGTTGGGGGATGCCATCCTGCTCGACCTCAAGGTGGCCCAGACCCTGGCAAAAATGGGGGATTCCGAATCAGCCATCGCTCGCTATGATGGCATCGCTGCGCGGACAACCAATGATTTCATCAAAGCCCAGGTCGCTTACCTCGCGGGACAAGCCTACCAATCTTTGGGCAAGACCGAAGAAGCCCGCGGCAGATATCGTCTGGCAGTGGAGGAATATCCGCTTTCCTATTACGCGTACCTCAGCCTCGTCGAGCTGGTGGATGCCGGGGTGGAAGTCAGCGATCTGGACCGCGGCATTGTGGATTACTACGCCGGACAATACGATGTCGCCCTGGTTGCCCTGAACCGCTACCTGAAGGATACGCCTCAAAACGATGGGACGGCTCACTACTACCGCGCCCTCACCCTTCGAGAAATGGGAAGCTATCCAGAAGCGATCGAAGAATTCAGCAGCTTTATTTCCAACTACTCTTCCCATCCCAAATGGAGCGAGGCCTGGGATGACAAAGCTACACTGCAATGGGTCAATATGGACCAGTATCAGGAAGCAGCCCAGACCCTGACCGATTACGCGGCCCTCTTTCCGGCCGCCTCCAGTTCCATCGATTACTTGATGAGCGCGGCTCGCATTTTGGAGCGCAGCGGCTCTTTGGACCAGGCCGCCGAAACCTGGCAGCGCATCGCCGATTCATATCCCAGCAGCAGGCAGGCTTCCACCGCGGTATTTGAATCCGGGATTGTCCGCTACCGCCAGGGCAAATTCGCCGAGGCGCTAACCGCCTTCAACCAGAGTTTGAACGCCGCGCTGGACTCTGAAGATCGGGCGCGCGCATTCCTTTGGATTGGGAAGACTCAGCAGCAGCTTGGCAGCATCGAAGAAATGCAGAAAGCCTGGCAGCAGGGTCAGGGTATTGATCCAGGCGGCTATTACAGTGAGCGGGCCCGCGACCTGATGACCAATCCAAACCCCTTCGCGCCCGCATCAACCACCAATTTCAACTATGACCTGGCCTCCGAACGCTCCGCCGCAAATACCTGGCTGCGACTCACTCTCCAGCTTCCTGATGGGACAGACCTTACCGGCCCTGGTCCTCTGGCCCAGGATTCCCGTGCCATCCGCGGCACGGAACTATGGTCGCTGGGCTTGTTCGATGACGCCCGGCTTGAATTTGAATCCCTGCGTGAGGCTGTCAGCACCGACGCCGTCCAAAGCTACCGATTGGGCAACTATCTCCTTGACCTGGGTCTCTACCGTACTGCGATCTTCGCCCTCCGTCAAACGCTTACCCTCGTGGGTTTGGATGAGCACAGCGAATCGATGATGGCTCCGCCCTACTTCAGGCATGCACGCTATGGCCTGTATTACCGCGAGCTGATCCTCCCGGATGCGCAGGCCGAGGGCCTCGACCCGCTCTTCGTCTTCAGCATCGTCCGGCAGGAGAGCTTCTTCGAAGGTTTCGTGCGCTCCACGGCAGGCGCGCGCGGCCTGATGCAGATCATCCCCAGCACAGGCGCAAGCATTGCCGGTTCCCTGGGCTGGCCCTTCGGCTATGAAGACGAAGACCTCTACCGCCCGGACGTGAGCATCCGCTTCGGAACCCACTATCTCGCTTCCAATTTAAGCTTGATGAATGGCGACCCATTCAGCGCGCTGGCAGCCTATAATGCCGGACCCGGCAATGCCGCAGTCTGGAGGGAAATCGCGGGCGGCGATCCTGATCTTTTCCTCGAAGTAGTGCGCTTCGAGGAAACCCGCCAATACATCCGCAATATTTACGAGATCTTCGTCATTTATCGCAGGCTCTACGGGACCACCGGTTGAGAATGAAATCTCCGCCCTCAGTGGCGCCCTGTTCGCTGAAAAGAGAAATTAGTCAATATATGCCAGCAGACGACGCTGGACCATCTCGGCGTCCATATCCATGACGGCAATGATCTTGTCGCGTCCCGACGCCCCCGCCACGATGTCAATGCGGGATTTCGGAACGCCCAGCACCTCGGACATGAATTTGACCAGTTCATGGTTGGCCTGGTCATCCACGGGAGCGGCAGCAATATGTACCCTCACTGTGCCGTCACTCTGCAGTTCCATGATCTGGTTGCGGCTGGCGCGCGGGGTCACACGTACCGCGAACGCCGCTCCTTTTCTTCCGTCATGAAAACGATGGTTGCGATTGGTCATTTTCACCTCACTGGGTCAGAACACCAATGATCACACGCGAGAGGAATTCGATCAGCACGATCAGTATCAAGGGGCTGAAATCGATCATTCCGGTGGATGGCAGGATGCGTCGGATTGGGTTCAGGAGCGGGTCCACCAGCCGGTCGAGCGCCATCCGAACAGGGTGGTAAGGCGAAAGGAGGTAGGAGAGCAGTACAGACGCGATCACCACCCAGATTAAAAGTGTGGCCAGTAATTTCACCATCAAGGCAATCTCTGCCATCATCTCTCCTTGTCATATTTTCTGGGGCCGGTGATGGCGGTCCCCACTCTTACCAGCGTTGCGCCCTCTTCCACCGCGATCTCAAAATCCAGGCTTGTTCCCATCGAAAGCTCGGGAGCCCGCAGTCCCGGCAGTTTCTCACACAGGCGATCCCGCAGACGTTTGGCCCGCTGGAAATAAGGCCGGGAGTCTTCGGGGTCGGTTCCCAGCGGCGGCATGACCATCAGCCCTTGCACCAAAAGGTTCGGCAGCGCCAGGATGGAGGTTATGGGAGCAAGCAGCGCCTCCCAGCGGTCTTCGTCTGCGGCATTCCAGCCGGCTTTGGTCTGCTCTCCACCCACATTGAACTCCAGAAGGACTGGCAGGCTGCGATCCAGCTCGCCTGAAAAGCGATCCAGCCGCTCTGCCAACTTAAGGCTGTCCAGCGAATGTACCAGGTTAAAGTTCGCGACCACCAGGCCCGCCTTCCGGCTCTGGATATGACCGATCATATGCCATTCTACCCCAGATCGGGGACCTAAAAATTGCAGCTTCCCAACAGCTTCCTCCGGATAGTTTTCCCCCAGTATCTGCGCCCCGGCTTCGATGACGGCCTGCACAACCTCCACCGGCTGCGTCTTGGTTACCACCACCAGCCTGATGCTCTTCGGGTCACGCCCGGCTGAAAGCGCCTTAGAATCGATCCTTTCCCTGACCTGCAGGTAGCGTTCGCGGATTGAAGCGGTCAACTCTGACATACTGCTATTTTACTTCCCCTGCCCATCAAGTCTCAAGTAAGCGCCATGAGAGCCCCAAATCGTCCCGTGCGTCCCTTCTCCGCCCGATGGGAAAACCAGTCTTCCAGATGGCAGGCCGTACAGACTCCCGATAGCTCGACCTTCTCCACACCGGCGTTCTGTAATTCCAAACGGTTGGCCTTCCACAGATCGAAGTGCGTACGCCCGGCCCTGGATACAATAAGCTGATCTGTTTGTTTTCCGAAGGCTGAGCGGACCTGTTCGATCACATCCGGTCCAACTTCGTAATGGTCCGGCCCAATGGAAGGCCCAATCCCCGCCCGTATATCGTCCGGACGGCTTCCGTAGCGTTTTTGCATGGCCTTCACCGCGGCAGCACCGACCCCGCGAACGGTTCCAAGCCACCCGGCGTGTGCAATGCCGATCACGCCCTTTACCGGGTCATAAAACAGGATGGGAACACAATCCGCAAAGCGCATATAAAGCGTTACATCCGCTTTATCAGTAAAGATAATATCGGCCCTGGTCAGGTCGGTATCCGGGTCGATGGGTGCATCGCCAAAGGCCGCCTCCATGCTGTGAATCGGCCAGACATCAAAGATGGAAGCCAGCGATCGCCCGAACGCAGAGAAACTGCGGAGGCGGTTTTCGCGAACGCGCAGCCTCTCATCCCCCACTGTGCCCCCCACATTCAGCGATTTCCACGGGTTGGGACTTACCCCTCCTCGCCGTGAGATAACCCCGTGCAGCACATCGGAGGGGAAGCTCTCAAATGTCAGGTAACGGATCCCGTCCTTTTCAGTAAATGGCATCCCTCAGTCTCCTGCTCCCAGAACGGCCGTCTTCTTCAGGAAGAACTGCCGCGTCTCGTTCATCGATTCTTCAATATAGGGGTAGGCGAACCAGGCCGTGGAAATTCCGAACAGCGCCCCGGTCAGGATCCTCAGGAAGGGCGTGCTCTCACGATACGGCAGGAACGTTGAAAGCCAACTCCAGTTGAACTGGCTGAAAAGCTGCGAGAATCCATCCAACCCGATGGGACCCAGGCCGATCAACACCCACAGCACCCAGTGGAGAGCAGGTATTCGGCGGCCTGTCAAACCAAAGACCAAACCGAAAAGCAGGATCCCACCATAGATGGCGACATCCCGCTCGCATAAGGCAACCTTGTATCCCACCGTCACATTTCCTTTGAATTCGCGCGCCTGCAATCGTGCAATGCCGGCAGGGTTGTCCGCTCCCGTGATCCGGGTGGCCTGCTCGAAGGTTTGCAAGCCTCTTACGTGCGCCTCGGCCAGCGGATAAAAAGGCTGCTCCCCGAAGAGAAAAATCGAACGAAATCCAAATTGATGACAGAGCGGGCTGTAAACCGCATAGATCGTCTGCGCCGGCTTTTGCATTCCTGCTTTCATAAGCACAGGCGCGAGGAAAGGAAGTCCGACGTACAGAAAAACGAACAGATTGAGCAGGGCCAGAAAATGCCGCGAGATCCAGAAGGATGCGCGGTCGCTTCGGGTCATCCGGCTGCCGCGCCTCACCCGCCGTGAAAAATCCTCCCCACCCACCTTTTCAAGCTGGCCGCGCCGGTCGCTGGCTGCGCCGAGTGTCATCTCCAGTGACTGCCGTGAGATCGGAGCCTTGAGCCGGTAGGGACCAACCTCCACCACCGGGATTTCGACCAGGAACGCCTTTAGCAGCACCGGGTCGGATTCAATATTGATCTCCGCCAGGCGGTGTGGGAATTTCTCCTGCAAGGACTGCAATTCGGCTCTCACTTCATCGCACAGCTTGCAATCGGGACGCGTATACAGGGTTACATTAAGCAATTTCTGCTCCACAGATTCCGGCGGCTAAATGCCGAAGTCCAACCAGAAGAACTGGGCACGCTGGGCGATCAGTTCGAATATGCCGCTGAACAGCATGATCCCTACGATCACCAGGATCACGCCCATCGCCACCTCCACAATGCGCATCACCTTCCCATAGCGCCGCAGGACCGTGGACACCCATCCGATCCCCAGCGCGGCGACCAGGAACGGGATGGCGAGCCCCGCCGAATAGGCCGAAAGAAGCGATGCTCCCAGCGAGACCGACCCACCGTTCACCGCCAGGGTCAGGATGGTACCCAGCACCGGACCCACGCAGGGGGACCAGCCGGCAGAGAAGAAGACTCCCATCAGCGCCGAGGAAAGGTATCCCCATTTGCGGTCGGGAGCCGTATTGACCCGGGTGTCATATTCCAGGAACGGGATGCGGAAAACGCCGATCATATGCAAGCCAAAGATGACAACCACAATCCCGCCGACCTTGGCCAGCCAGTAGCGCAGATCATACAGGAAATG
>CAYMQX010000142.1:0-7410 GCA_964392495.1 uncultured Anaerolineaceae bacterium | reverse complement strand
ACCAGAAGGGCAAGGACCTGGTCTGCATCTACGTCGCCATCGGGCAGAAGAAGGCCGCCGTGGCGCGCACGGTGGGCATCCTGGAGCGGCACGGGGCGATGGAGCATACCATCATCGTCGCCGCCGCCGCGGATGAGTCCGCTGCGCTGCAATATATCGCCCCCTACGCCGGGTGCGCCATGGGCGAGGAGTTCATGGAGACCGGGCGCGACGCCCTCATCATCTACGACGACCTGTCCAAGCACGCCTGGGCCTACCGCCAGGTCTCACTGCTGCTGCGCCGCCCGCCGGGACGCGAAGCCTACCCCGGCGACGTGTTCTACCTGCACTCCCGCCTGCTGGAGCGCGCCGCACGCCTGGCCAACAAGTACGTGATCGTCCGCAAGGACTTCGAGGGGGCGACCGCCTCCGAAAAGGACGGCGTGGACGGCAGGGTCTATGCCGGGCCGCTCTCCAAAGACGAGGCCGCCGCAGCGCTGAAGGGCATGGAGGGCGCGGAGGGCCTGAAGCTTGCGAAGGTGGCAGGCACCGGCGGCTCCCTGACGGCCCTGCCCATCATCGAGACCCTGCTGGGCGACGTCTCGGCCTATATCCCCACCAACGTCATCTCGATCACCGACGGGCAGATCTACCTGGAATCAAACCTGTTCAATGCCGGCATCCGTCCGGCGGTGAACGTGGGCATCTCGGTCTCGCGCGTGGGCGGCGACGCACAGACCAAGGCCATGAAACAGGTGGCCGGGCGCCTGCGCCTGGATATGGCCGCCTACCGCGAGCTGGCGGCCTTCGCCCTGATGGCCTCCGATCTGGACAAGGCCACCCAGCAGCAGCTCAGCCGCGGACAGCGCATGCAGGAGATCCTCAAGCAGCCGCAGTACGCGCCCGCCTCGCTGGCCGGGCAGGTGACGGTGATCTTTGCGGGGACCAACGGCTTTGCCGACCAGGTGCCCGTGGACCGCATGGCCCAGTGGCAGCGCGACCTGGCCCGCTACATGGAATCCTCCTACCCCGAGATCGGCAGGGCGCTGGAGGAGAAGAAGACGATCACGGACGAGCTGCGTGAGCAGCTCACCACGGCGCTGGGCGCCTTCCGCGCCGGCTGGCAGGCGGACTGACCCATGCCATCCGCACGAGAGATGCGGCTGCGCATCAAGAGCGTCAAGAACATCTCGCAGGTGACGCGCGCCCTGGAGGCCGTGAGCGCGGCCAAGGTGCGCAAGGCGGTGCAGGCGGTGACGGCCACGCGCGCCTACGCCTCCAAGGCCTGGCAGGTGCTCACCCACGTGGCGGCCCAGCCGGGACGCGAGAGCCTGCACCCGCTGCTCACCCACCGCCAGAATCCCCGGCACGCCCTGGCCATCATCCTCACCGGCGACCGCGGGCTGGCGGGCGCGTATAACACCAACATCATCCGCTTTGCCTCGCAGCACTTCGACCAGTACGCCATCCCGGTCAAGTACATCGCGGTGGGGCGGCGGGGGCGCGACCTGCTGCTGCGCCGCCGCAAGGACCTGATCGCAGAATACACCGGGCTGCCCGCCGCGCCCTCCTTCATGGACGTCTCGGCCATCGGGCGCATGGCGGTGGAGGCCTTCCTGAGCCGCGAGGTGGACGAGGTCTTCCTGGTCTATACCGATTTCGTCAACATGGCGCGGCAGATCCCCACGCTGAAGAAGCTGCTGCCCCTGGAGGTCTCCAGTGGGGAGGGGCTGGTGATGGACGTACACCGGGGGAACGGGCCTGCGGCGGCCTACGAGTACGAGCCCGACGAGCGCGAGATCCTGGACCAGATCATCCCGCGCTTCACGGCGCTGCAGGTCTATCAGGCGGTGCTGGAATCGCTGGCGAGCGAACACGCCGCGCGCATGGTGGCCATGCATGCCGCCACCGACAACGCCAAAGAACTGGCCGGCGCCTATCAACTGGAATACAACAAGATGCGCCAGCAGACGATCACGAACGACATCCTGGACATCGTGGGCGGCGCCGAAGCGCTGGCCCGGTAACTTGTGGAGGTAACGAGCATGGCAAAATCAACGGGCCGGGTGGTGCAGATCCTGGGCGGCGTGGTGGATGTGGAGTTCCCCGAAGGCGGGATCCCCGAGCTGTTCGAGGCCATCGAGGTGCAGCGCCCCGGCCAGGAACCCCTGGTATTGGAAGTGGAAAAGCACCTGGGCGATAACTGGGTGCGCACGGTTTCGATGGACTCCACCGACGGCTTGCAGCGCGGCTATGCGGCGCGCGCCACCGGTGCGCCCATCACGGTGCCGGTGGGGGCCGCCACCCTGGGACGCGTCTTCAATGTGCTGGGGCAGGCCGTGGACCAGCGCGGACCCGTCGAGGCGGCGATGCGCTACCCGATCCACCGCGCCGCCCCGCCCTTCTCCGAGCAGTCCACGCGCGTCGAGGTCTTCGAGACCGGCATCAAGGTCATTGACCTGATCGCGCCCTTCACCAAGGGCGGCAAGACCGGCATCTTCGGCGGCGCCGGCACCGGCAAGACCGTCATCATCATGGAGCTGATCCGTTCCGTCGCCACCGAACACGAGGGCAACTCGGTGTTCGCAGGCGTGGGCGAGCGCACACGCGAGGGCACCCAGCTCTACCGCGAGATGATCGAATCGGGCGTGATGAAGGACACCGTGATGGTCTACGGGCAGATGAACGAGCCTTCGGGCGTGCGCCTGCGCGTGGCCCTTTCGGCGCTCTCCATGGCCGAATACTTCCGCGACCAGGGCCGCGATGTGCTGCTCTTCGTGGATAACATCTTCCGCTTCTCCATGTCCGGCTCGGAGGTCTCGGCGCTGCTGGGGCGCATGCCCTCCGCGGTGGGCTACCAGCCGACCCTGGCGACGGAGATGGGCGAGCTGCAGGAGCGCATCACCTCCACGCGCACCGGCTCCATCACCTCCATGCAGGCCGTCTATGTGCCGGCGGACGACTACTCCGACCCCGCCCCGGTGGCGACCTTCACCCACCTGGACGCGACCATCGCGCTGGAGCGCTCCATCGTGGAGAAGGGCATCTACCCCGCCGTGGACCCGCTGGCCTCCACCTCGCGCATCCTCGACCCGAACATCGTGGGCGAGGAGCACTACCGCACGGCGCGCGAGGTGCAGCGCGTGCTCCAGCGCTACAAGGACCTGCAGGACATCATCGCCATCCTGGGCATTGACGAGCTGAGCGAGGACGACAAGCTGATCGTGGCGCGCGCCCGCAAGATCGAGCGCTTCTTCTCGCAGCCCTTCTTCGTGGCCGAGCGCTTCACCGGCATCAACGGGCGCTACGTCTCCCGGCAGGATACGGTGACCGGCTTCCGCGAGATCCTGGACGGCAAATGCGACGACCTGCCCGAGCAGGCTTTCATGATGGCTGGTACAATCGAGGACGTACGCGCCCGCGCTGCCAGGCTGGCCCAGGCGCAGTAAAAGGACCCCCATGCCGATCAGATGCGAGATCGTCTCCCAGGACCGCACCGTTTTTGCAGGCGAAGTGGATATGGTCGTCCTGCCGGGTGAGGGCGGAGAGATGGGCGTGCTGCCCCACCATGCCCCCGTGCTGACCACGCTGAAATACGGCGCGGTGCGGGTCCGGCGCGCCGGCAGGGAGGAGGTCTTTGCCATCTCCGGGGGGGTGGCCGAGGTGCAGCCGGATATCGTGACCGTGCTGGCGGACGCCGCCGAGAACGTGGAGGAGATCGATGTGTACCGGGCCGAGGAGGCCCGCCGCCGCGCACAGGAGGCCCTGGCGAAAGGGGTGCCGCCGCAGAGCGACGCCTACCTGGCGATGGAAGCCGCCCTGCGCCGTTCCAACCTGCGCCTCGATGTGGTGCGCCGCTACCGCAAGGGCGGGGGGCGTTCCCTCCCGGAAGGTTAGGCCAGCGTGGCCGGTTTCTCCAAGGACCTGGGTATTGACCTGGGCACGATGTTCACCCGCCTGGCGGATGGCGCCCAGGTGGTGCTCGAAGAGCCCACCGTCGTGGCGATCGCCATTGATGAGCAGAAGATGGTGGCGGTGGGGCAGGAAGCCCGCGATATGGTGGGGCGCGTCCCCGAGAGCATCGAGGTCAACCGCCCGCTGAAGAACGGCGTCATCGCCGATTATGAGATCACCGAGACGCTGCTGGCCTACCTGCTGCAGCGTGTGAGCGGCTCGATGCGCATCTTCCGCCCGCGCGTGATGATCACGGTGCCTTTCGGCGTGACGAGCGTGGAGCGGCGCGCGGTCTATGAGGCCGTGCTGGAGGCGGGCAGCCGCGAGGCCTACCTGATCCAGCAGCCGCTCTCCTGCGCGCTGGGCATCGACCTGCCGATCAATTCCCCTTCCGGAAACATGGTCATATCGCTGGGCGGCGGCTGCACCGAGGCGGCCGTCATGGCGATGTACGGCATTGTGGCCGCCGAAACTCTGCGCACCGGCGGGATGGAACTGGACGAGGCCATCGTCAGTTATGTGCGCCGCAAGTACGGCGTGGTGATCGGCCCGGCCACCGCCGAACAGCTCAAGCTGCGCATCGGCGCGGCCGTCCCCCAGGATACCGAGAACAGCATGGAGGTGCAGGGGCAGGACCAGGTCACCGGCCTGCCGCGGCCTGTCACGCTGACCACTGGCGAGATCGTGGAGGCGCTGCAGGAACCGCTGCGCCTGATCGTGGAGACCGGGCGGCGCGTGCTGGAGCGCACCCCCCCGGAACTGGTGGCCGACATCATTGACCGGGGCGTGGCCCTGTGCGGCGGCGGCGCCCTGCTGCGCGGCATCGACAAGCTGCTCACCAAGTCGCTCGGCATCCCCGCCTACCTGGTGGACAACCCCCTGACCTGCGCGGTGGAGGGCGCCATGAAGGGCTTCGGCATGTTGAACCTGCTGAAGCGCAACCTGCCGCAGGTGGGGTGAACTGATATACAACAGGCTTCCGAAGTCTTCCGGGCTTCGGAAGTCTGCTTTTACGGGGTCTTGTTGGTGGAGGATGTTCTGTCGTTGCGAAGCAAGCCCGGCATTTCCTGTGGGGCTGCTTCGTCGGCGCTATTGGGACACCGGCGACTCGTGTCGCCGGTATGCCCGATGTGGCGCTGGATGCGCCACTCGGGCGATCGCAGCGACATGACGGACCTCTCCCCGCGCTACTCCTCCTGTTCCATCATCTCCACGAAGGACTCCACCACGCGGGGGTCGAAGTGATGGCCTGCCTGGGTGCGGATGAAGTCCAGCGCCTCACGCGTCGAGCCGCCTTGATGGTAGGAGCGGTCTGAGACCAGGGCGTCGAAGACGTCCACCACCGCGAAGATGCGGGCTGCCAGCGGGATCTCCTCGCCCTTCAGCCCGCGCGGGTAGCCGGCGCCGTCCCAGCGTTCGTGATGGTAATAGGGGATGTCCAGCGCAGGCCGCAGGTACTCGATCTGGTCCAGCAGGTGGTAGGCCATCTCGGGGTGCCGGCGCATGATGGCCTGCTCCTCGTCGGAGAGCGTATCGGGGTTGCGCAGGATGGCGTCGGGGATGCCCATCTTGCCGATATCGTGCAGCAGCGCGCCGCGGCGGAGCTGCTCCAGTTCGCCGCCGGTGAAGCCCATGCGGCGCGCCAGGCGGAGCGCTATTTCCGTCACGCGGCGGGTGTGACCCTCGGTGTTCTCGTCGCGCAGCTCCAGGGCGCGCGCCCAGCCCTCCAGGGTGGCGTCGTAGGCGCGGCGCAATTCCTCGTTGGAGCGCTTCATGGACTGGTACAGGTGCGCGTTCGCCACTGCCAGCGCGATCTGGTAGGCGAGCGTGCGCGCCAGCTCCAGTTGGTGCTCGCTGAAGGTCCGCACGGAGCCTGTCGAGCCGACGATCATGACCCCCGTGGGGGTCTCCTCGAGGAACAGGGGGATGTAGAGGATCGAGCGCAGGCCGCGCAGTTCCACAACCTGCCGTTCGGCCTCGGAGAGCTCGGCCTCGGCGGTGTCGGACAGATAGACGGGCGTGCCGCGCTCCACCGCGGCGTGGATGTGCGGGTGGTCGGCCAGGTCCGCGAGGCGCAGGTCTCCGGGGAAGCCCGGGGGCAGCGGGGGGGTGGTGGCGCCCAAGAAGAGGCGCGCCGCCTCGATCAGGTAGATGGCGCCCGTCTCCAGCCCCAGCACGCGCACCGCGCTCTCGATGGCCTTCTGGAGCACCTGCTCCAGGTCGAGGGTGGAGGCCAGCGAGGCGCTCACCTCCAGCAGGGTGGAGAGTTCCTGGGGGGGCAGGTCGGTAAAGCGTTGTCCGGGCTGGCGCCGGTCCTTGAGCATGGGTTAATTCTACCGCTTGTCTCGAAATTATCGTGATTTTCGCATGGGGATCGCAGGCTGATTTTCCAGTGAAGGGCAAAGTCAATGATGCGGCGCCATGTGCGTTCCGGGAGGGGATGTCAGCGGGGACCGGGAGCGGGAGGCAAAGGCCTCCACCGTCTGTGGGACAGCGGAGGCCCGGAGCGGCAGCCTGCCGTGATGTATGCCTGTGATCCTCCCGGTCTGATCCGCGCTGATGACGTTAGAAGTAATAGGTCATGCGCTGGAGGTGGAGGGCCGGGTCTATGTGCTGGACGCGCACGCTCTCGGGCACCACCAGGTGGATGGGGGCATAGTTGAGGATGGCCTTTACGCCGGCCTGCACCAGCTTGTCGGCCACCTCCTGGGCGGAGGCCGCCGGGACGGTCACCATGGCGACCTTGATGCCCGCGGCGCGGATCTTCTCGACCATCCGGGAGGAATCCTCGACGACGAAGGAATCGATCTTTTCCCCGAACTTCTCGGGGTTGTTGTCGAAAACCATGACGATCTTGAAGCCGCGGTTGGCGAAGCCCTGGTAGCCGGCGAGCGCATGGCCCATGTCGCCCGCGCCCACCAGCGCCACGTCCCAACTTTGGGTCACCTTGAGGATGGAGCGCAGCTTGTCCATCAGGAAGGGGATGGAGTAGCCGGTGCCCTGCTTGCCGAACTCGCCAAACTGGGAGATATCCTTGCGGATCTGCGCGGCGGAGATGCCCACGTTGTCGCCCAGTTCCTGGGAGGAGGTGGTCTTCATGCCCCGGTCGGACATGCGCTGAAGCGCCCGCAGATAGACGGGCAGCCGTCCAATGATGATATCGGGTACTTTATTTGAGTTCATGTTCCCTCGCCTGAGTGGATTTCTCTGTTAAATCTACCACAAAAACGGGATTTGTACCAATATCCACAAATATAGTACAAATGTCACACAAGCGGGGGGGGAACCACGAACCACACGAAATAGACCAACAGAGGGAGGCGGACCAGGAAAGAGCGGAGGGGAGAGGAAGCGCGTCCGGACCTATCCCCCTGGCCCCCTTTCCTGGGAGGAAAGGGGGGGAGGCGGCGTGCCCCAAATAGACATGTCGCTGCGATCGCCCGAGTGGCGCATCCAGCGCCACATCGGGCATACCGG
>CAYMQX010000141.1:0-7458 GCA_964392495.1 uncultured Anaerolineaceae bacterium | reverse complement strand
CCTCGATGAACTGCTCGATATTGCCGTCCATGACGGCGGGCAGGTTATAGCTGGAAACCCCGATGCGGTGATCCGTGACCCGGTTCTGGGGATAATTATAGGTGCGTATCTTCTCGGAGCGCTCGCCGGTCCCGACCTGCGAGCGGCGGTCGGCTTCCAGTTCAGCGCGGCGTTTGGCCTCTTCCATCTCGTAGAGGCGGGCGCGCAGGATGGACAGGGCGCGCAGTTTGTTCTGCAGTTGTGAGCGTTCATCCTGGCAGGTGACGACGATACCGGTGGGCTTGTGGTACAGGCGCACCGCGGTGGAGTTCTTCTGGACGTTCTGTCCACCGGCGCCTGAGGAGCGATAGACCTCGATTTCGATATCGCTCTCGGGGATATCGATCTCGACCTCGTCCACTTCGGCCAATACGGCCACCGTGGCGGTGGAGGTGTGGATGCGGCCCTGGGCCTCGGTGGCGGGTACGCGCTGGACGCGGTGGACTCCGGACTCGTATTTCAGTTTGGAATACGCGCCCTTGCCCTTGATCTCGAAAATGACTTCCTTGTATCCGCCCACGCCGATGGCGTTCTCGGAGAGGATCTCGGCCTTCCAGCGATGATCCTCGGCGTAGCGGGTGTACATGCGGAAGAGATCGGCGGCAAAGATGGCGGCCTCGTCACCTCCCGCGCCGGCCCGTATCTCGACGATGACGTTCTTCTCGTCGCGCGGATCCCTGGGGACCAGCAAACCCTTGACCTCTTTTTCAAGGGTCTCGATTCTGGGGGTCAGGTCGGTGACCTCCAGCTCGGCCAGAGCGCGCAGGTCGGGGTCCGCCTCGGACTGGAGGATGGCTTCGGCCTCTTCGAGTCTCTTGCGCGCCTGGCGGTATTCGCGGGCTTTTTCGACGATGGGCTCCAGGTCGACACGTTCCTTGTTGATCCCGGCGGCGCGCTGGTAGTCATTGCCGACTTCCAGCAGGTCTCTGCCGAGTTGTTCGTAGTGGTCTTCGATTCCCTGCAGTTTTTCGAGCATACAAACCTTTTAATGGGATGAGTGTATCAGAGCCGAACTATTATACCAGCGGGGATCGTGGGCCATACGGGGCAATGGCCGCAAGAGGAATGAGGCATGATCTGGAAAACGGCCGCGCTAAACACCCTGGGGCTTGACACGGCGCCAGGAGCCAATGACAAAGAGCAGCCCGGCGAGGACCTCCAGGCCGCGCCCGGCAAGGATCGCGGATGGAAACCAAAGCTGAAGTACGGCTGCCAGCAGTCCGGCATTGATCAAAATGAAGGAGGACCAGACCAGGCGCTCATCGCCGCGCGAGGGGCCGCGTCCGAAGCGCGGCAGAATCCAGAATGCGACGCCCATGGCAAGCTGGATAAACCAGCCCACCAGCAGAAATTCCATGTGGAGGGGGAAGAGCATCCAGACGAAGGGCAGGAACACAACGCCTTTCTGGGCAAGGATCAGTGCGCCGATGGTGAAGCCCAGAAGGAGATATACCAGGGAGGCGCGAACAAACCACAGGCTGAGGCGGGGCATCTACTTGCCTTTGACTCGTCCCCAACTGTTGAGGACGAATCCCAATCCAGCCAGGAATTGGAGCAGGGCCGAGAGGACCAGCGCCCAGCCCGCGTAGGGGTTGGGATGGGCGGTCTGGAGCGGCTCGACGATGGCGCGCAGGATCAACCCGGAATTCAGCAGGCCGTAGGTCCACCAGCCGAGGCTTTCGCTGTGACGGGGCTGATCGTTGGTGTACTTGGGGAACATCCAGAAAACGACGCCGAAGATCAATTGGGTGAGCCAGCCCAGGACGAAGAGATGGATATAGACGGGGAAAAAGGCGCCCGGGCCGCCCAGCTTCAGCGTGGATTGCAGCGCCAGGAGCAGGCCTGCAACCAGGGCGAGGGCCAGGTAGGTGAAGGATGTCTTGACGAACCAGCGGGTGAGGGGGGGCATGAGATGATTCTACCGCGAGGGGATACGGCCGGGGATCGTAATACATGGGGGACAGGCTTCAGGGTTGAAAGAGGCAGCCAGGCTGTTGAAGCTGCCACGGCAGTTAACCCTGCCCGGGCGCGCCCGGACAGGGTGATCCGCCTCGCAAGGTATTTTTATTACTGGTTGATGAAGAGCGAGAGGACGACCGAGAGCACGATGATGACAGAGAGGACCACCATGATGATCTGGCTGGCGCCCGGTTTTCTGGTCTGTTTCCTGCTTTTAGACATGGGTCTGAAAACCTTTCTGATGTTTGGCAAGAGCCCGCTGTACTGCAGCTTCAAGCTCTTCATAGGTGACGGGTTTGGTCAGGTAGCCGTCAGCGCCGTTTTCCATGGCCTGGTCCACGGTCACATCGGCGGCCTCGGAGGAGAGCATGAGGATGGGAAGGGTATTCCAATCCTCGCGGCGGCGGATGAATTCGAGCAGATCCAGCCCGGAGACCTCGGGCATGCTGATGTCGAGGATCAGCAGGTCGGGACGGCTGCCGCGCATGAGAGCCTGGGCGGCGGCGCGGGCCGAGTGGAAATTTGTATTCTCGCAGCCCATCAGCCTGATGAACAGGCTGACAGCGCGGCTCATCTCTTCATCGTCGTCCACGATCCAGATCGAGGTCATTCGAGGTGGGCCTTTATGCTGGCAGCGGATGATTGGTTCATGCCCGGCACCGAGGCCAGCTCATCCAGGCTGGCGTCCCTAATCTTATCCATGGAACCGAAATGTTTCAAGAGGGCTTTTCGGCGCGTGGGGCCGATGCCGGGGATGGAGTCCAATTGCGAGGCGAGACCCAGTTTGGTGCGTTTTTTGCGATGGGCGGTGATGCCGAAACGGTGGGCCTCGTCGCGTATGCGCTGGATGAGATAGAGTCCCTGCGAGTGGCGCGGCAGGAGCAGTCCGTTGGCGCGGTGGGGGAAGAAGATCTCCTCCTCCTGTTTGGCGAGGCCCACCACAGGCAGGGTTTCCGCCAGGCCGGCAGCCTCCAGCACCTTGACGGCCCGGCCCAACTGGCCTTTGCCGCCGTCGATCACGATCAGGTCGGGGAGGATGGAGAAGGAAGCGTCCTGTTTTGCGCCGGGCTGGCCTGCGGTCTCGCGGGCGGCCTGCCAGTGCTTGAAGCGCCGCGTGAGCATCTCTTCCATGGAGGCGAAGTCATCGGGGGCACCAATGCTGGTGCTCTCGATGTTAAAGCGGCGGTAGAGTTTCTTATCGGGTACGCCCTGGGTGAAGACCACCATCGAGCCGACGGTGGCGACGCCCTGGGTGTGGGATACATCGTAGCATTCGATGCGGTTGGGCGGAGCAGACAGTCCCAGGGCGGAATGCAGCTCGGCCAGCGCCTGTTCCTGTTTGTGCGAATCGGCCTGCCACTGTGTGCGCAGTGCCTGGAGGGTCTCGGCGGCATTCTCACTTGCCATCTCCACCAGTTCGTGAGGCTGGCCGGATTTGGGGACGAAGAATTCGACCTTCCCGCCGCCGCGGCGTGAGCGCAGCCACTGGCTGATGATGCGGGCTTCCTCCAGCTCTTCGGGGAGCAGGACCTGCTGGGGGATGGAGGCGGCCTCGGTATAGAACTGCTTTACGAACTGCGACATGATCTCGGTGTCGGCGGCGTCCTCGGTGCCTTCCAGGATGAAATACTCGCGCCCGATGAGCTTGCCGCCGCGGATGAAGAATATCTGCACACAGGCTTCGCCGTCCGCGCGGGCCATGGCGAGCACATCCGAGTCCAGGTAATCGGAGGCGAAGACGATCTTCTGGCGCTCGATGATGGACTGGATGGCCTTAAGCTGATCGCGCAGGGCGGCGGCGCGTTCGAAGCGCATCTCATCGGCGGCTTTTTCCATGTCCTGCTGGATGCGCTTGACGATCTCTTCGCTGTGGCCGCTGAGGAAATCCATCAGATCCGAGATCATCTGGCGGTATTGGACCTGGGTGGACGCGCCGATGCAGGGCGCGAGGCAGAGCTTGATATCGTAGTACAGGCAGGCGCGCTGATCCTGCCCGGTGATCTGGCGGTCGCAGGTAAGGTAGGGGAAGATACGGCGCAGCACGTCGAGGGTCTGGTACACGGCCCAGGCGGAGGTGTACGGGCCGAAGTAGCGCGAGCCATCCTCCACCATCTGCCGCGTCACGGTGACCTTGGGGAAGGGGTCGGCCCAGTGGATCTTGATGTAGGGGTAGCGCTTGTCATCCTTCAACCGGACGTTGTATTTGGGCCGGTGCTTTTTGATGAGGTTCATCTCGAGGATGAGCGCTTCCAACTCGGACCCGACGACGATCCATTCGATGTCGGCAATATCGCGCACGAGGCGGCGGGTCTTGGAATCGTGACTGGCATCGGCGTGAAAATAGGAGCGCACGCGGTTCTTGAGACTGATGGCCTTGCCCACGTAGATGATGGTCCCGGCGGCGTTCTTCATGAGGTAGCAGCCAGGCTTGGAGGGCAGGGTGTTGAGGATGCCAGCGAGGTGTTCGGAGACGACCATGTGTGCCATTGTACTTCAGAGATGAAGCGGGGGCCATTTTACACGGAATTTACGGAGGCTGCTTTCGCACTTGACTTTTGGGCCTCTGCCTCTAAAATGAATAGGAGCCAGTTAATCCGAATTTTACAGGAGAGAGAGATGAACGAACAACCGAATACGCCCATGCTGCCGGCCGCGCCCGAACCGGGGTACCAGAACTGGATACGGGCGCTGACGCGCCCCGGCGAGCATACCTACGCGACCATGGCAGCCTCGCCGCAGGCCAGGGCTTCCACCGGCTACCTGTGGTATTTCATCGGCTCCATTGTCCAGACTCTGCTGGCCGCGGTGGTGCAGGGGCAGGTGATCCGGACTTACTTTTCACAATATGCCGGGCAGTTGGAGATGGGGAGCCCGCTGTATGCGATCGTCTGCGGAGCGCCCATCGCGGCGGTGATCAGCACGATCTTCTTCGCCATTGGAACCGCCATCATTCAGTGGATCGCGAGGATGTTCGGGGGCCGCGGCTCAAATGACAAGCTTGCCTATGTGCTGTCGAACATTCTGACACCCTACCTGATGATCAGCGGACTGCTCACGCTGCTGACAGCGATTCCTTATGTGGGCCTTTGTTTCAGCGCCATCGCCTTCCTCGGCGGGATCTATATCCTGGTGCTGGAGGTCATGGCGGTCAAGGGCGTGAACCAGTTCGGCTGGGGAGCGGCGATCGGCTCGCTGTTCATTCCACTTCTGGTGGTCGTGTTCGCCTGCGTCTGCCTGGCTGCGGGAACTTTTGCGCTGCTGGGGCCGGCGATTCGGGATGCCCTCCAACAGTTGCAGCAGTCCATGCCGCAGTATTAGGAATACAGGGCAGCAGAGCATTTTTGACAGGCAGGGGCCTCAACGGACCCCGGAGGATTTTCTCCGCAGCCACAGCCGGTCTTATGGACCGGAGAGGATGGTGATATCCGCCATGTAGTAGGCGTGCTGATAGGCGGTGCGGGCGCCGCCCTCGCCGGGGAGGGGCTCGATCTGCTCGTTGCCGTTCAGGTCGGTGCCCTCCAGGATCTCGTCGGCGAGGGCCACGGCCTGGCGCACGAGCGGCTCCGACTCCGGGCCGACCTGCGCCTGGAGGATCTGCTTCAGCAGGTCGCGAAGCTGCGGAGACCATTGTTCCAGGTTCTGCGCGCAGACCTCGACGTGCGCCCCGTGGACGATCATATTTTGGGTGGCATCCGGTGCGGAGGCGGCGTAACCGGCATGATCGGTGGAGCCCTCGATATAACCGGGGCTGTCGCCGTTGAGCAGCAGGCCGAACCCGTCGCCGGGATCCAGGATGGCGCCGTCATTATCCCAATCGCGGTGATCTTCGCTTTGGCCGCCGACCAGCAGGTTGAGCATGGACTCGGCATCGCGGCGGAGGGCCGCGGCATCCCCATTGGCCTGCGCGGCAAGCATGTCCTGCGCCAGGGCGTCGAGCTGCGTGGAGGCCTTCAGCAAGCCGGTCACGAGTCCGTTGTTGGCCGGGGTGGCGGGAAAGGCCACCAGGAGATGGCGGACGTGCAACAGCGCATCGGCAGGAAGGGTCAGCCGGTAAGCGATCGAATCGGAGGGGTTGGGGTTCGAATCGGGCGCAGGTTCAAGGGTCAGTTCGAGCGTGTCGTATCGTTCCAGCAGGTTGCGGCCCTGTTCATCTACAAAGGAGAGTTGACCTTTGCCCTCCGTGTCGAGAGCCAGCACGCCGATACTGCGGCGGGATTCGGTGCTCTGGCCGACCAGCCAGGCTTCATACTGCTGTCCCTGCGGTGGAAGGGGCAAGCCCATCGCCGTAACGGTCACTTCATCCACAAGGGCGGCGCCATCCTGGAAGCGCAGAAGCGCCAGGGGATGGCCGGGAGGCACGACGGTGGGGGCTTGTACCTGTGGGGATGGGCTGGCCTGTTCTGCAGTCTGTGCAGGGGCGGAGGCGGTGAGCGTGGGAACGGCTGAAGGCGGGGCGGGGCGTCCCAACCAGAGCAATGCCACCGCCAGGGCAAGCAAACCAACACCCAGGAAAACCGGCAGTGCATCAATGCGCGGGAGGGCGCGCGGCGCGGGATCCCGGGCCTGCATGGAGGCGGAAGGCATGATTGTGGGCGAATCGGTGATCTTTTGGAGGGCAGCTTCGAGGGCGCGGGCCAGCTCAAGGGGGGTCTGGAAGCGGTCGGCGGGAAGCTTGGCGAGGGCCCGGTCAATGACCTGCTGCACAGCCGGGTGCAAGCCCGGAATGGGGGCAGGGGGCTCGCTGATCTGCTTCATCAGAACGCCCATGGTGGAATCGGCTTCGAAAGGGACACGCCCGGCCAGGAGCTCGTACAGGACGATACCCAGCGAGTAAATATCGGTGCGCGAGTCGGTCGGATCACCGCGGGCCTGTTCGGGGCTCATATACGCGGGTGTACCGGCGATCTCACCCGTGCGGGTATGGGAGGCCGCGTCCACGATGCGCACCAGACCAAAATCCGTGAGGAAGGGCTGGACATCCAGGGGCAGCGGCTTGCCGGCTTCGACAGGTTGTGACCGCGAGTTGAGCAGAATGTTCCCCGGCTTTACGTCGCGATGGATCACACCGTTCTCGTGCGCATACTGGAGCGCATGGGCAATAATGGCCACCAACCGGCTGACCATCGGGTACTCCATCACCTGGCTTCGCTCGTGGAGATCGTGCAGGTAGTTGGAGAGCGGCATTCCGGGGACGTATTCCATGACGAGGAAGGGCTGCCCCTCGTAGGTGTCAAAATCGAAGACCTGCACGATATTCGGATGCCGCAGCATGGCGACCACGCGCGCCTCGCGCTGGAAGCGGGCGAGCAGGTCCGGCTCATCGAGGTAGGGATGCCGGAGCAGCTTGACCGCCACAGGTCGCTGGAGCGTGGTGTGCATGCCGAGGTAGACCTCCGCCATGCCGCCGCGCGCCAGCAGGAGGTCGATGCGCACCTTGCCGAGGGTCTTGCCGATCCAATC
>CAYMQX010000140.1:0-7471 GCA_964392495.1 uncultured Anaerolineaceae bacterium | reverse complement strand
TCGTTCCCCTCCGCTTCGCTTCGGGGACAATGTCCGCGCCACTCGCAGCGACATGGAAAAAATCCTGGGCTTGCCTCGTCGGGAAGAGCGCCCTCCTCGCAGCGACATGTTTGGGGCCTCTCCCCCGTTCCTTTCAGGAAAGGGGGCCGGGGGGATAGGTCCGCAGTATTTCCTGCGGGGCTGCTTCGTCGGGAAGAGCGCCCTCCTCGCAACGACATATTTGGGTCTAAAACCTGCCCCCTGCTCTCACCCTCCCTGGGCGGTTTCCTGGCATAACCCCGCCTCCTGCACGATGCGCGGCACGATGTCCTCCCAGCCCACCGGCATGATGTGCAGGCCGTGGATGCCCTGGCCTTCGTAGCTCTTGACCCCCCGCGCCAGCTCCAGGGCGATCTGCACGCCCTCCTCCTGCGCGTTGCCCGCCTGCTCGGCGGACTCCATGCGCTTCAGCACTCTTTCGGGGAGATGCACCCCCGGCACGGCGTTCATGTGGCGCGCCATCTTCAGGCTCTTCAGCGGCGTGATGCCGATCAGGATATAGACTTTGTCCAGCACGCCGCGCTTGCCCAACTCGTCCAGCCAGGCCTCCATGCGCTCCAGGTCATAGACCAGGTTGGTCTGGAAGAACTGTGCCCCGGCGTTGACCTTCTTCTGCTCGCGCAGGGCCTGGAAGCGCGGCTCGGAGGCGAAGGGCGAGGCGGCCGCGCCCAGGAAGAACTGCGGCGGGAACTTGATCTCGCGCCCGTCCAGGTAGCGGCTCTCGTCGCGCATCCGCCGCAGGATCCACAGCATCTGTACGGCGTCCAGGTCGAGGATGTCCATGCGGCCGCGCGGCTGCGGCGCAAGGACCGGGCTGTCGCCCGTGACGCACAGGATGTTGCGCACGCCCAGCGCCGAGGCGCCCAGCACCTCCCCCTGCAGGCTGGCGCGCGTGCGGTCGCGTGCGGCGATCTGCATCACCGGCTCGGCCCCCTGCTCGATGGCGATCCGGCTGCACGCCCAGCTTGTCATGCGCGGGGTGGCCGAGGCGTTGTCGGTGAAATTGATGGCGGTCACCCAGGGCTTGACCAGGGCGATGTTGGCGGTCAGTTTGTTGGTGGAGACGGAGAGCGGCGGGGCGATCTCGCAGGCCACCACGAACTCCCCCGCACGCAGCCGCCGCTCCAGCTCCGAGGCGGGACCAGCGGGCTTCGGCGGGTGATAGGCGCGGTCCCCCTGCCACCATTCGGGTTGGCGCACCGGCTGGAAGACCCCCTCCCATGCGGAGGCGCGCCGCTGCGGGTCGGTGGAGAGCAGGCCGCCCAGCACCTTCCACGCGCCGGTCTGCTTCACCTGAGTCAGCACGTCCCCCCAGGTCTCAGTCCCCACCTTTTCCCAGTCCAGCGGAGGCAGCACCTCCAGCAGGTTCTCCTCCCTCCCCATGCGGAAGGAACGTTCATAGATCTTGTACCAGATGCAGGGGCGGGTCCTGTCCACGTAGCAGGATTCGGGCGTGGAGCCTCCGCAGGGACCGTTGCGCAGGCCCTTGGGACACTCCATCGGGCAGATGAAGGCCGTCTCCTGGAGCATGCAGTTGCCGCACATCCGGCAGCCGAAGAGGGGATTCTTGAGGGCGTACTCCAGGTTCTCCTGCAGCCGCCGCCTGAAGGATTCTTTTTTGAAGGGGGAATATGCGGGCTGCCAGCGTCTTCCAGGGGTGAATATCGGCATTGATGACTCCATGTTCAGACCCTGAGGGCTCCCTCCTCAGGAAAGACCAGCGGACTCATTGAGGGGCGGCGGGCTTTGGCGAAGCATCCCGCCGGAGACCGGTCATCTTGACACCCATTCCATTATACTTATACTTGCAACGGGGAGCGTTTCAATCGGGTTCCAGGGAGCGAACATGCTGATCATCGGAGAAAAACTGAACGGGACACTGAAGAAAACGGCAGCCGCCATCCAGTCGCGGGACGCCGCCTTCGTCCAGGACCTGGCCCGCCGACAGGTGGAGGCCGGGGCGGGCTACCTCGACGTGAACGCCGGCACGGGTACGGGAGACGAGGTGCAGGACCTCGTCTGGCTGGTGGAGACGGTGCAGGCGGCGGTGGAGGCTCCGCTCTGCCTCGACAGCGCCAACCCCATCGCATTGATGGCCGGGATGGAGTGCGCGGCGCGGACGCCGATGGTCAATTCCATCAGCGGGGAGGAGGAGCGCCTGGAGGGGATCCTGCCGCTGGTCGCGCAGCAGGGCTCGCCCGTGATCGCCCTCCTGCTCGACGGGGCCGCGGTCCCCCCGGACGTGGAAGGCCGCCTTGCCATTGCGCGGCGCATCCTGGAGCGCACCCGCAGCCTGGCTGTGCCGGATGAAAAGGTCTATATCGACCCGCTGGCGCTGGCGGTGGCCACACGCACCGAGGGCGCCATGATCGCCCTCGAGACAATGAAGAAGCTGCGGGGTGAGTATCCGCAGGTGAAGTTCAGCATCGGCCTGAGCAACATCTCCTTTGGGCTGCCGGCCCGCACACTCATCAACCAGGCCTTCCTGGCGCAACTGCTTGCGGCCGGGCTGGACGCGGCCATCATCAACCCGCTGGAGCAGGGCATCATGAACATGCTCTACGCCAGCGAGGTGATCCTGGGCCGCGACCGCTTCTGCAAGGGCTATCTCACCGCCTTCCGCGCGGGGCGGGTCAGGCTCGAAACGCCCTCCTGAGCGATGGACAGCTCCCGCACCCTGCTGATGGCCTGCGCCACGGTCATGGAGGAGGCTCTGCCGCTCCTGCCCCCGGGCATGGGGCACCGGGTCTTCGACTTCGGCCTGCACGTCAACCCGGCGCGCCTGCGCGGGACGCTGCAGCAGGCCATCGACTCGCTGTGCGGACAGTACGATACGATCCTCCTCGGCTACGGGATGTGCTCGCAGGGCATCCTCGGCCTGCACGCCGAAGGCTGCCGGCTGGTGGCCCCGCGCGTGGACGACTGCATCGCCCTCTTCCTCGGTTCCAGCGCGGCGTACGCGCAGCAGTGCCGCCGCGAGCCCGGCACCTATTTCCTCACCAAGGGCTGGATCGAGGTGGGCGATACGCCCTTCTCCGATTACGAGCGCAGCCGGGAACGCTGGGGGGAGGAGAAGGCCGCACACATCTTCAAGATCATGATGGGAAACTACCGGAGGCTGGCGCTCATCAACACGGGCGGGTACGGGCTGGAGAAATATCGCGAGTACGCCCGGAATGCCGCAGCCCGCTTCGGCCTGCGCTTTGAGGAGATCGAAGGCTCGCAGTCCTTCCTCCGCAGGCTGATCTTGGGCCCCTGGGACGGGGATTTCGTGGTGCTGGAGCCGGGGGAGAGCTTCCGCGCCGCGCAGTTCCCTCCCTTCGATACGGGTCCCGCATGACCGGCACGGTGGACTTCCAGCCCGCCGGGCGCCGCATCCCCTGTGAGCCGGGCGACACCCTCCTCGCCGCGGCGCAGAAGGCCGGCATCGCCCTCAACGCCACCTGCGGCGGCGAGGGGAGCTGCGGACGCTGCATCGTCCGCGTGATGCGCGGGGAGGCCTCCCCGCCCACGCTGGTGGAGGAGGCTGAGTTGGGCGTGGAACGCATCCGCCTCGGCTGGAGGCTGGCCTGCCAGGCCGGACCGCGGGGGGACCTGACCGTTCACCTGCCCGCCGAATCGCTGGCCGCCGCGCAGCGCGTCCAAGTGGAGGGGCGGAACCCGCCCTTTGAGCTTCATCCCGCGCTGCGCGCCGTGCAGGTGTCGCTGCCTCCGCCGGGCCTCGGTGATCTGCGCGCGGACGCCGCGCGCCTGCGGGATTCCCTGCGCCTCCCCGGCCTGAAGATCCCCACCGCTGTGCTGCATACCCTTTCCGAGACGCTGCGTGGGCAGGGCTTCCAGGGGACGGCCTTCCTGCACGGGGATTCCCTTGCCGGTTTCCATCCCTGCGGCACAACGCCGCTGGGCCTGGCCGTGGACCTCGGCACCACCAAGCTGGCGGGCTACCTGGTGGACCTCGAAAGCGGCACGACCCTGGCAGGCGCCGGGGCGATGAACCCGCAGATCGCTTTCGGGGAGGATGTGATGGCGCGCATCGCCCATGCCATGGGCAGGCCGGAGGGGGCGGAGCAGCTCCGGCTTGCCATCGTGGAGGCGCTGAACATCCTGGCGCTCGGGCTGTGCGAACAGGCAGGCCGCTCCCTTGGGCATATCGCCGAGGCGGTGGTGGTCGGCAATACCGCCATGCACCACCTCTTTTTGGGGCTGCCGGTGCGCCAGTTGGGGCTGGCGCCCTATCTCCCCGCCGAAAGCGCCGCGCTGGACCTCTACGCGCGGGAGGCCGGGCTGGAACTGTCTCCCGGCGCGCGCCTGCACCTGCTCCCCAATGCGGCGGGCTTTGTGGGCGGCGATCACCTTGCCATGCTGCTCGGCTCCGGGATGCTGGAGCGCGAGGGGGTGGTCCTGGGCCTCGATATCGGCACGAACACCGAGATCAGCCTGCTGGCGCACGGGGAGCATTACGCCTGCTCCACCGCCTCGGGGCCGGCCTTCGAGGGCGCGCATATCCGCCACGGGATGCGGGCCGCCCCCGGCGCCATCGAGAAGGTGCTCATCCGGGAGGGCGCGCTCCGGCTCCAGACGATCGACGACTGCCCGCCCGTGGGCCTGTGTGGATCGGGCATCCTTGACCTGGTGGCGGAGCTGCGCAGGAACGGGCTGCTCAACCCGCGCGGCGGCTTCGTGACCGGGAGCGGCAATCCCCGCCTGCGGCAGGGTGCGGCGGGCTGGGAGTACGTCCTGGCCCCCGGCGTGGACGGCGGCGCGGAGATCACCTTCAACCGCAGGGATGTGAACGAGATCCAGCTTGCCAAGGCGGCCATGCGCGCCGGGATGCAGGTCCTGATGCAGCGGGCGGGCGTGCGCGAGCAGGAGATCGATACGGTCATCCTCGCGGGTGCCTTCGGCACCTATCTCGACGTGCAGAGCGGCATGGAGATCGGCATGTTCCCAAAGCTGGCGCGGGAGCGCTTTGTGCAGGTGGGCAATGCCGCCGGGGCGGGGGCGCGCATGGCGCTGCTCTCCACCGAAAAACGCCTCCAGGCCGCGCAGGCCGCCCGGCGCCTGACCTATGTGGAACTGACCGCCATGAAGGATTTCTCCGCCATCTTTGCGCGCGCCCTGCTGCTGGAGTAGGCGGTCGCCATCCAGATCCTGCTCAACAGCCTGAAGGTCCTCGAAACCAGCGGCGGGACGATCGCTCTGCTCCTGCTTGCCATCGGGTGGGGGAGCCTGCTCATCTACGCGGCGCTGGGACGGGGCAGGGAGCGCCCCGGCGCTGCGGAGCGTGCCGCGCTGGCGCTGGCGGGCTGGCCCCTCCCGCTGTTGGGCCTGTCGCTCCTGCACTTCCTGCTGGCGCGCCTGTTCCCTTTGCAGGCGGGGTTTGTGGTCCTGGGTGTGGCGCTCCTGTGCGCGGCCCTCGCGCTGCCCCCCGCCCGGAGGGGACTCTCACCCGGCCTGCTTTTCCCCCTCCTGCTGTTCCTGCTCTTCGCCTTCCTCCGGCTGGGCTATGCCGCCGAAGCCCTGCTGCCCCCGTACTTCGATTCAGCCTTCCATTACGGCCTGATCCGCCGCCTCCTTGAAATGGAGGCCGGTGCGCCGCTGCGCTGGCCCCTCCAGGGCTGGTATCACCCCGGCTATCACCTCATCACGGCGGGGCTGTTCTCCTTCACCGGCGGCAGCCTGTCACGGGTGATGCTGCACTTCGGGCAACTGCTGCTGGCCGCCCTGCCTCTGCCGCTGTATCCGCTTGTGCGACGGCTGGGCGGCAGGGCGTTCGCGGGCTGGCTGGCGGTGCTGCTGGCGGGCTTCGCCTGGAGTATGCCCGCCCATGCCGTGGACTGGGGCAAGTACCCCGCGCTGTTGGGGCTGCTGGTGTTCGAGTTCGCCCTGGGTGCGGCGCTGTCCGGCGCTGGCCGCACTACTGCGCTCGCTGCGCTGATCGCGCCCCTCGTGCATACGCGTCTGCTCGTGCTGCTGGGTCTGGCCGGGACCGCCTGGCTGGCTTCCGGTGCGCGGCGGCTTTCGCGCTGGCTGCTGCCGTTCGCGCTCGCCCTCCTCGCTGCGGAGGTCCTTGGGGCGCTGCGCGACCCCCTCCTCGCGGCGGCGCTCAAGCCCTACCTTGTGTGGGGGACTCTGCCCCTGCTCCCTCTGGCGGCGCTGGCCTTCCGGCATTCGCCGCGCGCCGCGCTGGCCTGCCTGCTCGCGCTGACCGGGATGCTGGCAGCGTTGTTCCTCCCCCTTACGCCCGCTCTGACACTGCTCGACCGGCCTCTGGTGGAGATGGCGCTCTTCCTCCCGCTGGCCCTGCTCTGCGGGCTGGGCGCGGACCGACTGCCGCGCCGCTGGGCTGTCCTGCTCACCGTGCTGGCGCTGCTGCTTTCCTTTAATAAGTCGAATTTTCTCCCCTCCGCGTGCTGCCGCCTCGCCGGTCCCGACGACCTGGCCGCCCTCCACTGGCTGAACGCCAACCTGCCGTCCGGGGCGGTCGTCGGGATTGCCTCCGCCGCCCTCCAGATCAGCCCGGAGGGGGAGCCGCTGCGCGAGGCCGGGACGGATGCGGGGGTATGGGTGGCGCCGCTTACGGGACGGGCTGCCGTGCCGCTGCCGTACGCCACGGCTTTCCTGCAGCCCGGCGATCACGCGCAGTTGTGCGCCCGGGGGATCGGCTGGCTGTACGCAGGGAGCGGGCCCCTGAGTTTCTCCGTACCGGCTTCCCGGGCCTATCGCGAGGTGTTTGCGCTGCCGGAGGCGCGGTTGTTTGCGGTGGATTGTGGACCCTGAGGCAGAAGGAGCCTCCGGGGACTGCCGGTGCGCCCCGGCTCGCGGCATTCATGAGGCTGCCGAAGTAGCCAAAGGCGAAATTCCCCGTGCCGTGGGTTTCGAGGGTGTCACTTCACCAGTGCTTCACTTCCGTTCGGGGTGAGCGGAGACGAAGCGCCGGGGTTCCGGGCAGACCGCCTGGCGGGCCTCTCGGCGCTGGACAAAAAACGGGGCCTCATGTAAAATAGGGCGCTGGTATTTTGGAAAGATATTTCTGGAGGAAGTCCCTTGGCTAACATCAAGTCTCAGATCAAACGCAACCGCACCAACGAGAAGAAGCGCCTGCGCAACCGCACGTTCCGCGGCGCGGCTCGCAGCGCGGTCACTGCGGCACGCGCCGCCTTCGATGAGGGCGCTCCCGAAACGAAGGAAGCCGTCATCAAGGCCATCAGCCTGCTGGATAAGGCCGCCGAGAAGGGCGTCCTGCACCCGAACAACGCCGCCCGCCGCAAGGGGCGCCTGATGAAGCGCCTGGCGAAGTTCACACCCACCGCTCCCGCCGCCGTGGAGCCGGTCGAAGAGCCCGGCGACAAGAAGAGCAAGAAAAAGTAACCGGCATATTTTCCCATCCAGACTTCCGAGGTCCTGAAGACTTCGGAAGTCTTTGTTTATC
>CAYMQX010000139.1:0-7493 GCA_964392495.1 uncultured Anaerolineaceae bacterium | reverse complement strand
TGAGACCATGGTTGATCATCTGAAGGATGGCACCCGAGACACCCTGTGCATTGAGAGCGAAGAGCCCCAGCATCACAAAGCCCAGATGGCTGACGGAAGAATAAGCGACCAGTTTCTTTACATCCGCCTGGGCATAGGAAACCGCCGCGCCGTAGAGGATGCCAATGGCTGCCAGCAGGGCCATCCACGGAGCAAGCTGGATCGTTGCCTGTGGGAAGAGAGGAATATTGAAGCGCAGGAAGCCATAGGTACCCATCTTCAGCAGGACACCCGCCAGGATGACAGAACCGGCCGTGGGCGCCTCTACGTGCGCATCCGGGAGCCAGGAGTGCAGCGGCCACATCGGCACCTTGATGGCAAAGGCCGCCGCAAAAGCCAGGAACAGCCAGAACTGGATGTTGGCCGGGATGCTGCCGCTGTTGGCGATCAGATCGGGGAGGGAGAAGGTCTGGCCCTGGATCCCCAGCCACAGGATGGCAAGCAGCATCAGGATGGAGCCCGCCATGGTGTAGAGGAAGAACTTCAGTGCCGCGTAGACGCGGCGCGGACCGCCCCAGATGCCGATCAGGAAATACATGGGCACCAGGGTGAACTCCCAGAAGACATAAAAGAGAAACAGGTCCTGCGCCAGGAACACGCCCGTCATGCCGATCTCAAGCAGGAGAAAGAACAGCATGAAATCCTTGACGCGCTCCTGGATCGCCGTCCAGGAGGAAAGGATCGAGAGGAGCGACAGGAGAGTGGTCAGCAGGACCAGCAGAATGCTGAGCCCATCCACAGCCATGTGATACTGGATGTTCCAACCTGCCACCATGATCCAGTCATAGCGCGCCACGAGCTGGAGGTCGGGGTTGGAGGCCTTGAACAAACCCAACACCCACAGCGAGAGGATGAAAGTCACCAACGAGGTGAGGAGGGCGGTCCAGCGCAGCAAGTCCTTGCGGTCGGGGGGGATGAAGATGATGATAAGAATACCTACCAACGGAAAAAACGTCATCAGTGTGAGTGGTTGAAGAAGAAATTCCATGTCCGGTCCTCGTTTCCAGGCTGATCGGGAGCAGGCTCCCGAACGAGCGGAGATGATTACTTGAACAGCAGATAACCCAGGATAATGACAACGCCCAAAAGCACCGAGAGTGCATAGGAGCGAACAAAGCCGTTCTGGATGCGGCGCAGTCCGGCGGAAATATTCCTGGTAACCGTGGCCAGGCCATTTGCAGCCGCATCAATGCCGCGCTGGTCGGCATAGTGACTGAGGGCAATATTGGAAATCCAGTTATAGGTTCCGGCGATGACCTTTTCATGGAACCAATCATGCCAGAAGCGCCAGTCCACCACATCTGCGAGGAAGTGGGAGGCACCCACATAGCGATCGACAAAGAGTGCCCAGTAACCCTCATCCACGTACCATTTGCGTTCCATACCGGTGAAGAAAAACCCCAGAGGGCGCTTAAGGGGGTCGGGCTGACCTGCCTTGACCGGCTTGCGGCCGTAGATGAACCAGGAAATCGCCAGCCCCAGCAGAGCCAGGAGGGTGGAAAGACCCGCCACGAGGGGATCCAAACCGGAGAGCTCCACCTCGCCCAGGGTATGCTCAAGCCAGCGGGCCAGGTTATGGAAGCCCTCAAAGGGCAGATTCAGCGCTCCGCCCAGCAGAGAAAGGCCGGCCAGGATCATGAGCGGGATCGTTATGACGAGGGGGCTTTCCTCGGCGTGCGCGGCGGCCTGATGGCGCGGCTCGCCGAAGAAGACCATCCATATCTGGCGGCCCATATAAAAGGCAGTGAGAAAAGCCGCCGCGGCCAGCAGCCAGTACACGCCGCGGTAGTGCAGGCTGGCATCCAATAGGATCTCATCCTTGGACCAGAAACCCGCGAAGGGAATGACACCCGACAGCGCCAGTGTGCCGAAGATATAGACCCAGAAGGTGACGGGCATGGTCTTGCGCATCCCGCCCATGTTGCGCATATCGTTGGGATTGAAAACCTCTTCCTCAAGCCCGGCCGCGCTGTGTTCAGAGTGCTCATGGGCGAGGTGATGATGCCCGCGCTCCAACCCCAGGATCACCGAACCCGCCGAGAGGAACAGAAGCGCCTTGAAGAAGGCATGGGTGACCAGGTGGAACATGCCCGCCACGTAGGCGCCCATGCCCACAGCCGCGATCATGAAGCCCAACTGCGAGATGGTCGAGTAGGCCAGGACCTTCTTGATGTCATACTGGCCGACCGCGATCGTGGCAGCGAAGAGAGCCGTCACTGCGCCGGTCATGGCCACAATATACTGCGCCTGCGGCACCAGCGCATAGAGCGGGGCCGAACGGGCGATCAGGTAGACACCCGCGGTCACCATGGTCGCGGCATGCATCAGGGCCGAGACCGGGGTCGGGCCGGCCATTGCATCCGGCAGCCAGACGTAGAGCGGAATCTGTGCCGACTTACCGGTCGCGCCCAGCAGCAGAAAGAGGGTGATGGCGACAATGGCGCCCGAGGCCACGGCCGGGGCCGCAGCAAAGACCTTGTCAAACTGGAGGCCGCGCATGTTCCAGAAAATGAGGAAGGCTGCGATCAGGAAGCCGAAATCGCCGATGCGGTTGGCAACAAAAGCCTTCTTGGCTGCATCGGAATTCGCCCAGGAAGAGCGCCCCAATATATCCAGTTCGAACCAGAAACCGACCAGCAGAAAGGAGCACAGGCCCACGCCCTCCCAGCCCACGAACAACATCAGATATGAGTCTCCGCTTACCAGGATCATCATCATGGCGATGAACAGGTTGAGGAAGACAAAGAAGCGGCGGAAACGGCCGGGCTGGTTCTTGAAACGCACATCCTCGTGCATATAACCGATGGCGTAGATATGGATCAGCGTGCCCACGCCCGAGACCACCAGCATCATGGTGGTCGAGAGGGAATCGGCGCGGAAGGTCCAGTCCAGGTTGAGGTTCCCGATCTGGATCCATGGAGCGAGCGTCCAGCGCAGGACCTCGCCATGGGCCTGTGAAACAGACCAGGCCAGCAGAACCGAGACGACAAAAGCCGCTCCCGAAGCCAGGCTGGCGACCCCCCCGACGATTTTTTCGCTGAGCCTGCCCCCAAAGGCCATGTTAAACAACAGGCCCAGGGCCGGAGCAAAGACCAGCCAGGGAATGAGAAAGAGGAAACCGGTATTTTCCATAATCAGCCCTTCAGGCGGCTCATGTCATCCACATTGATGATGTGCCGGGTCTTGAAGATCTGCACGATCAAGGCCAACCCCACGGCCACCTCGGCGGCGGCCACAGTGATCACAAAAAAGACAAAGATCTGCCCGCTGTAGCCGACCGCCGCGTCCCCGCTGGCGCGGGCGAAGGCCACAAAAGCCAGGTTGGCGGAATTGAGCATCAGCTCTATCGCCATAAATATGATCAGCGGGTTGCGACGAATGAGCACTCCCAGCGCGCCGATGGTGAAGAGGATCGCTGAAAGGACGATATAGAACTCGACAGGCACCATTATTTTGGTCCTCGCTTTTCCTGTTTGCTCAACACGATGGCGCCGACCATGGCCACCAACAATAGGATGGAGGTGACCTCGAAGGGCAGCAGGTAAGTGGTGAAGAGGGCAGCGCCCAGCTCACGGATGGCCTGCATGGCGTTGATGGCCGCGGCGGGAGGGACGATTCCCGTGGTATCCGGCGTGCGCCAGACCAGCAGGTAGATACTCTCGGCTGCCAGCAGCACGCCCAAGCCTCCAGCCAGCCATTTCTGCCAGGGGATCACCCTGCCGGGGGGGATGCGGTCGGTGCCGAGCAGCATGATGACGAAGAGGAACAGCACCATGATGGCGCCGGCATAGACCGTCACCTGGGCGATGGCAATGAAAGGCGCGCTCAGCAGCAGATAGAAGACGGCCACCGTGATGAAATTCAGCACCAGGAACAACGCCGAGTACATGGCATTACGGCCCAGCAGCATTCCCAGACCGCTTGCCACAGCGACAAAGGCCAGGATGAGAAAAAGGACGAGATCAACGCTCATGGATCAATCCTGCGGATTTTTCATCTCAGGCACCGAACGGTTGTATTTTCCAGGCTCAACCTTTTGCGGGGTGAGCATGGATGCGTCGGGCACGGGCTCGATCAGCATTTCCTTGGTATAGATCGCCTGCCGCCGGTCGGTAAAAGAGAGCTCATAGTTATCGCCCAGTATGATGGCTTCGGTGGGACAGGCGTCCTCGCAATAGCCGCAATAGATGCAGCGCAGCATATTGATCTCATAGGTGGAGGCATAGCGTTCGCCGGGGGAGAAGCGCTTCTCATCCGTATTCTCGGAGGCCTCCACGAAGATGGCGTCGGCGGGGCAGGAGGCCGCGCACAGTGAGCAGCCGATGCACTTCTCCAAGCCGTTCTCATAGCGCTTCAACACATGCCGGCCGCGGAAACGCTGGCGTACGGGGCGCTTTTCCTCGGGGTATTGGATCGTCACCGGCTTCTCAAACATGGAAGCCAGCGTACGGTAAAGCCCCCGGCCCAGCTCAATGACGGGTTCAGCTACATCAGCCAGTCGCATAGCTCTTTCTCCTGAGCGAGCGGTTGACCCCCATGACCGCCACAAATCCAGCCAGTAAGGAGACCACCGGGATCGTCCAGATGAGCAGGGGGTTAACCTGCTCCGCCAGAAGAATGCCCGCCGCGGTGATAAAAACGACGGCCAGGGCCAGGGGCAGGAGGATCTTCCAGCCCAGCGCCATCAGGCGGTCATAACGGATGCGCGGCCAGGTGGCGCGCACCCAGATCATCCCGAACAGCAGGATGACGATCTTGATGAACATATAGACCGGTCCCAGCCAGGGCCAGCGGTCCACGCCGGGGCCTAAAAAGCCGCCAAAAAACAGGGTGGCGGCGATCGCAGATACCACAATCATCTTCTGGTATTCGGCCATAAAAAACAAAGCGAACTTCATGCCTGAATATTCAGCATGATAGCCGGCCGTCAGTTCCTGCTCCGCTTCAGGCATGTCGAACGGGGCCCGGTTCACCTCCGCCAGGGTGGCGATCAGGAAAATCAGGGCCCCCACAGGTTGGATCACCACGAACCACAGGCTCTTCTGAGCTTCCACAATGTCCAGCATGCGCATCGAATTGGCCAGAAGGACCGCTGCCACAAAAGACAGGCCCAGCGTGACCTCGTAGGAGATCATCTGTGCAGTGGAGCGCAGGCCGCCCAGCAGGGCGTACTTGTTGTTGCTCGACCAACCCGCCAGCACAATGCCGTACACGGCGATGGAGGCGATCGCCATCAGGTACAGCACACCCACATTGATGTCTGCGATATAGAGGCTGATCTGTCGCCCGAAGATGGTCACGCTGCGACCCCAGGGGATGACCGCCGCGATGATGAGGGAAGGGACCATCGTAATGATAGGCGCCAGGAAGAAGATGAGCTTGTCAGCCCTGGCCGGGGTCAGTTCTTCCTTGAAGATCAATTTGATCGCATCCGCAATGGGCTGCAGGAGACCTTCCGGCCCGGCCCGGTTGGGACCGATGCGTGTCTGAATGCGTGCCAGCGCCCGGCGCTCGTAGAGCGTCAGGTAGGCAAAGCCGCCCAGCAGGGCAAGGATCAGGATAAAGGACTTAATGATCCAGATAAGCCAGGTAATCCAATCCATGTCAATTCACCTTCAGCGGAACGGGTCCGTGGATGGGAAGCCCCATGCTGCGCGGGACCAGCGCCACACCTGCGGAGATGGAGTCGTCCAGTTTCACAAGGGCCTCGCCGGTCACACCATCAAAACCCAGCTTCACGCGACCGCCGGCTTCCACGCCCAGGCGTTTGGCGGTTTCAGGATGGAGAGATACGCTCAGTTCGCCGGTCCTCAGCGCAAGCAGAGATGAAGTCTCCACGGTCACGCCGAGATCGTAGAGGTGCGTGACCGGGACGGCCATCAACTCATTTTCAGAGGGGCGCAGGGCGGGCGTGCTTTCTCCTGAGGGAATTTTCAGCGCATCCCCATGGCCGGCGCTCAAGCCAAGATGGAGGCCCAACCCATGTTTGTTGTCGTAGGTAGTGCCGCCGTAGTACATGTCACTGCGGCCCACAATGGGCCACTGCGGCTTGACCTGGGCAAGCCGGTCATAAGTAAGCCCGGCGAAATTTGGAGTCTCGGCAGCGAGGCGGTCAAAGACGAGGCGGGAAGGACCCTGTTCCATGTCCAGGCCCAGCCGCTTTCCCACCTGCGCAAGGATGACATGATCCTCGCGGCTGGAACCGCAGGGAGGCACCGCCCGGTAAAAGCGCTGCACGCGCCGTTCGCCCGAGGTATAGGTACCTTCCCGTTCGGTATATGCCTGGGCGGGCAGGACAACATCGGCAAGGGCAGTGGTGGCTGTCCCCAGGATCTCTTGCACGATGACGGCCTTCGCGGACTTAAGCGCTGCTGCGAAAGCAGGGTCATCACCGGCCGGGTCGGCCCCGGCAATGTACACGACCTTTCCCGTGAGGGTGGATGCAAGATCGGAGACAGGGCGGAAGCCCAATTCCCGGGCGCCCTCATCATTTGCCCGCGTCCAGACGGCGATCACGCCGCTGTTCTGCCTGCCAGCATGATCCTTTTGGAGCAGGCTGCCGCAAGCTTCCGCCAACTGCGCCGTCCCCTGGAGGCCCAGCCCATCGCTCCCGAAGAAGATCACGAGGTTTTCAGCCGCCGCCAGTTCCTTTCCGATGGTGCTGTCACCCTGAAGATCGGAAACGGCTTTGTTCTCGTCGCCATTGGCATAGCGAATGACAAAGCGGGCAAAACGGTCCAGCCGGGTGGCACGGGAATTGGCGACCACCAGAGTCGCGCCCCGTTCGGCGGCCTGCTTAAGACGCAGATACCAGATGGGGGCCTCTTCATGAAGATCCGAAGCCACGACCAGGACCGCATCCCCTTTTCCGAGATCGCCCAGGTTCGTCCCGGCGTGCATTCCCAACTGCGTGGTGACCTCGCCGCCGGCCATATCAGAATAGAGAATGGTTTTGCCGCCCAGCCTGGCAGCCAGGGATTTCATATTGTACAGGTCTTCGTTGGAAAGACGACCCGAAGCGAGGAAGACCGATTCCTGTCCGGGCTGCGAGAGCAGAGCCGAGGCTTTATCAAGCGCAGCCTCCCAGGAGGCCTCGACCAACCCATCCCTGCCGCGCAGGAGCGGTGTGGTCAGGCGGGCCTTCAACCCGGTATAGTGATGGGTCAGGCGGCCCTTGTCACACATCCAGATCTCATTGACTTCCTCGTTCTGGCGGGGCATCATGCGCTTGATGACGATCTCCCCGCCAGACATGGCCTCGCGCCGCGTGTTGATGGTGGTGTTGCAGCCCACCGGGCACTGAGAGCAGATGGAGGCCGTCGCCAGCAGTTCCCAGGGCCGCGCTCCAAAGCGGAAATCGGTCGTGGTCAACGCGCCGACGGGACAGATATCTGTGGTATTCCCCGAAAAGATCGAATCAAAGCCCGGTTCGGAGGAGGAGATGATCTGCATGC
>CAYMQX010000138.1:3697-7498 GCA_964392495.1 uncultured Anaerolineaceae bacterium | reverse complement strand
AATGACCGCCAGGGCATCCTCCAGACAGGCCTCGCTCTGTTCCTGGAAGTTCACCACAAAGCCGGTCAGGATCGTTCCGTCGCTGACCTGGTAGGTGACGAACGTGAGCACATTATCCTGATAGGCGCGGCCCACATCGATCGAGAGTTTCTCAGGATAGATGACCTCGTGCTCGATCCGCAGGCCGGGCGGCAAACCACGTCCTTCCGTGGGGGTGATCGTACAATACGGTATGCTGCGGTGGCCCAGGGCGGGCTGTCCGAATGGGTCGGTGACCAGCCCCCACTTCTCCGGGTCGTACCTGATCCGGAAGGCGTAGCCTGGCTGAGAATCCGCCAGGTAGGTGGGAGTCCCGTCCCAGGCTGCCAGTACGGGCGGGTTGAGGGACAGCGTGGGCAGTTCCAGCGGGGGGAGCAGCGTCTCGGTTGGAGTGGCCGCCGGTGTGGATGTGGGCGGGACCGGCGTAGGCGCCGCGGTGTTCGAGGCTGTGGCTGCCGGCGGCAGCAGGGTGGCCGTGTTCTGTACCGCAGTCTGAGGCTCCACAATAAAGGGCGGGGTGCTGGGAGCTCCGCAGGCTGTCATCAATATCGCCAGAACACTGGTGGTCAGGATCACGCCTCGCATGATAGTCTCATTTCCGCATCCAGACCGGGCAGCATACCGCATCAAAAATATAAATGGGGGCTTGTGTGCTGCCGGTCAGGCTTGCAATCTGCACTTCCATTCTACCATCCAGGACGTATTCGAAGCTCAAAGTGTTTCCGTCCGGCGACCACACTGGTGTCCCGGCGCGTCCGGCATCATAAGACGTCACTTGCTGCACCGCGCCAGTGTCCAGCCTGATGACCTGGATATTGCTCACCAGGGCTCCCAGAGAATAGTCGGCCTGTACATCCTGCGGGTTGCTCCGCACCACAAAGGCCAGGCGTTCCCCCTCCGGTGACCAGGCTGCCGAATACCCGTGCCCCGCATCCGCCGCTGCAATTTCACGCAGGTTCCCGCCATACGGATCCATCAGCCACAACCCACCCACTGTATAGGGGACCTGCGTGTCGGGGATCTTGATGAACGCGATCGTCTGACCATCCGGCGACCACTGCGCCAGGGCAAGGATGCTCTGCCTGTCTCTTAGCAGGGACCGGGCGTTGTCTCCGCCGGGCTGCACCGCCAGCATCTCTGAGCCCAACCCCATCCCGCGCGAAAAGCTGAAGAGGATCTCCCTGCCTCCCGGCCGGGGGGCCAGATCATAGGTATAACCATCCAGTGGAAGTCCCCGGGCTCGCAGCGAGGGAACCTCCACCGCAAGGATGCGGGGATCGGCCAGCGCATTGACCCGCAGATAGGCCGTCCTCCCATCTGGAGACCAGGCCAGAAAGTGGCTGTCCGGGCCTGATCCCTGCAGAAATCCGCCCGTCGCCCCGGTGAGAGGATCGATCAGGAGCGCCAGAGGGCCCTCCGGGCAGGCCATCTCAGCCACCAGCCCATTGCCCCCGGACGCGGCATACAGGCGTGAGAGTTCGCAGAGCGGCAGGCGCAGCGGAATTTCCCTCTCCACCCCGGAAAAATCCGCCCTGATCTGCAGCAGGGCCCTTTTCTGTGCGCTGTACACGTATAAGGCCAGATCACCGGTCTTGAGGCTTGTTTCCGGAGGCCGCCCGCAACCCGCGAGCAGCAGCATGATAAGAACCGGCAGACATGGCCAAATTCGCATGGGGGCATTATACAATCCCAGGCGTTATAATCATCTGCATCCGCACCTCATTCCGCTCACGGACCGAGATCTCTCATGCCTCATATCCTCGTAACCAACGATGACGGCGTCCAGGCGCCCGGGCTTCTGGCGCTGGCGCGCCAGCTCCGCAAACTGGGCAAGGTGACCGTCTTCGCCCCGGACCGCAACTGGTCCGCATCCGGCCACGTCAAGACCATGGACCGCCCTCTGCGCGTGCGTGAAACCACCCTTGCTGATGGATCCCCTGCATATATGTCGGACGGCGCCCCGTCCGATTGCGTGGCGCTGCCCTTGCTCGGCCTCGTCGAGGAAAAGATCGACCTGGTGGTCTCGGGCATCAACCCCAATGCCAATGTCGGCCATGACGTTACCTACTCCGGCACGGTCACCGCGGCCATGGAAGCCGTCATAACCGGGGTCCCCGGGATCGCCGTCTCACTGGACTCCCCTTTCAGGATCAAGGGGGCATTGGATTATTCCACCGCTGCTCTGGTAGCCCGGCGCATCGTCCGGCAGGCCCTCAAAGCCGGACTGCCTGAAGGCGTGGTCTTGAACGTGAACATCCCTTACCTGGCAAAGGAAAAGCTCAAAGGATACATGATCACCCGCCAGGGTCTGCGCCTCTACCGCGACGAGCTGGACTCGCGGCTTGACCCGCGCGGCCGCCCCTATTACTGGATCGGCGGCGAGGCGCCCACCGGTGTCGTCGAGGAGGGCACCGATTTCGGCGCCCTCAACGCCGGCTGCGTTTCCATTACACCTCTTCAGTTGGATCTCACTCATTACAAGGCCCTGGACGCCTTGAAGAAATGGAAATTCTAGACTGCCGCAGATTGGGAGAGGACATCCATGCCATACCTTGCCGCACAAGACCGTTATGACAGTGCCACCTACAGGCGCGTGGGCCGCAGCGGGCTTAAGCTCCCCGCCATCTCGCTCGGCTGGTGGTACAACTTCGGCGGGCTGGATCCGCTGGAAAACGGCCGTCTCATTGCCCGCCGTGCCTTTGATCTGGGTGTGACCCACTTCGACCTCGCCAATAACTACGGCCCGCCGCCCGGCTCCGCCGAGGAGAATTTCGGCACCCTCTTCCGCCAGGACTTCCATCCCTACCGCGATGAACTGATCATCTCCACCAAGGCGGGCTACGATATGTGGCCCGGTCCCTATGGCGAATGGGGCTCGCGCAAATACCTTCTCGCCAGCCTGGATGGCTCCCTCAAGCGCATGGGGTTGGATTACGTGGATATCTTCTACAGCCACCGCCCCGACCCCGATACGCCGCTGGAGGAGACCATGGGCGCGCTGGACTCGGCGGTGCGCCAGGGCAAGGCCTTGTATGTGGGCATCTCCAGCTACAACCCCGTCCAGACCCGCGAGGCTGCCCGCATCCTTCGCGAATTGGGGACACCCTGCCTGATCCACCAACCGGCTTATAACATGTTCAACCGCTGGGTGGAGGATGGGCTGCTGGAGGTCCTCTCCGAGGAGGGCATCGGATGCATCGCTTATTCGCCCCTCGCCCAGGGACAGCTCACCGACCGTTATCTGGAGGGCATCCCCAAGGGCGCACGCGCCACCAAGACGGAGCGCGTCTGGCTGACGCCCCAAACCGTGGAGAAAAACCTGCCCCGCGCCCGGCGCCTGAACGGGTTGGCCCGCGAGCGCGGGCAGACCCTGGCGCAGATGGCGCTGGCCTGGGTATTGCGAAAATCCCAGGTCACATCGGCGCTGATCGGCGCCAGCAGTGTCCGCCAATTGGAAGACAACCTGGCCTCCCTTGAGAAGCTCCACTTCAGCGAGGAAGAGCTGATCCGCGTGGATGAGATATTAAAAGAGTGACGCCCGAATACGGAGAGCCCTATGAGCCTGTTCAAAAAACTCCTGAAGGGGACGCCCGCCGCCTCCCGATCTGACTTTTTCACCTTCAGCGTGACCTGCAGCCGCTGCGGCGAGGTGATCGAGGGCCGCGTCAACCTCGCCAACGACCTCAGCGCTGAGGATGAAGGCGGAGGCTTCCATGCCCGCAAGGTGCTTATGGGCAGCGGGCACTGCTTCCAGCGCATCGA
>CAYMQX010000138.1:0-3687 GCA_964392495.1 uncultured Anaerolineaceae bacterium | reverse complement strand
GGAGCTGCACTTCGACCCTGAGCGCCGCCTCATCGATAAACACATCGAGGGCGGGACGTTCACAGGCTGACCATGCAGTACACCTCTCCCCCCGACCAGCAGGCTTATTATGAGATGGTCTGGCAGATCGTGCGCCAGATCCCGCGCGGGCGCGTCGCCAGCTACGGCCAGATCGCCCTGATGCTCCCTCCGCCGGAGGGTGTGGATTTCGAAGCCTACAAGACCTTCGCGCCGCGCTGGGTGGGAGGCGCAATGGCCGCCTGCCCCGATGGCGTCCCCTGGCAGAGGGTCATCAATTCGCAGGGGAAGATCAGCGAACGTCCCGGCGCTGCCCGCCAGCGCCTCCTCCTGGAAGAGGAGGGCATTGAGTTCGTCAGAGACCGCGTGGACATGAAGAGATTCGGTTGGAAGGGCGGCCAGGCGGATGAAGAGCCCAGACAGGCAAGCCTGTTCTGAAATAGGAGGAGTCGATGCCATCGCATGTGAAAAAGATCGCCGTATATCTGGAGAGCGCACCCAAACGGACCTTCGCGGGCGCCCTGGAATGGCCTGGCTGGTGCCGCAGCGGTCGCGACGAGTCTTCCGCCCTCCAATCGCTCTTCGAGTATGCTCCGCGCTTTGAGCGCCTCCTTAAAGCGGCCCGCCTGGATTTCGAGCCGCCTGAAGTGCTCTCGGTCTTCCAGGTGGCTGAGCGGCTGGAAGGTAATGCCACCACCGAATTCGGCGCGCCTGCCATTCCGCCTGCCAGGGATTCCGAGCCTATCAGCGGAACGGAAGTGGAACGATTCCAGCTTCTCCTGCGCGCCTACTGGCAGGCTTTCGACCGCGCCCGGAGGCTTGCCACCGGACGTGAACTGCGCAAGGGTCCGCGCGGCGGTGGCCGCGAGTTGGACGCCATGACCGAGCACCTGCTGGGCTCCGACCAGGGCTATCTTGCCAAGATCGGCTGGAAACTGAGGCTCAACGATCGCGATCATCTCGAGACCCGCCTGGACCAAACAAGACAGGCCATCCTGGGCGCGCTGGATGCTGCTGTTTCCGGTACTCTGCGTTCCGAAGGCCCGCGTGGCGGCGTCTACTGGACGCCGCGCTACTTCGTGCGACGTATCGCCTGGCACGTCCTTGATCACGCTTGGGAACTCGAAGACCGCAGCACATGAGGACTTCGTCTCATCCAAAATAGGCCCCTGAAGCACGAAGCCTTGAAGAATTCAACTCTGCCTTATATCCCCACCACCCCGGGCGAACGCCAGATGCAGAATGGAAAGGGCGCAAAGCGGGGATCAAGGCCAGACCTGGCAGGTGAGAGCTTAACATGGGAATGACAACAAGCGTTCAGTGATGGTCAGAGGTGTCCATCTCTGCCGTGTACAGAAAGAAACAAATACGAGCGTCAGCAAAGCAAAAGCTTTTCTTGTCAGTTTCATTTCACATGCCATCCACAGCGACCCCACCGGGAACCATCATCTTCAACCTGAAAGGGAGGCGAACACAATGCAGTGAAGGTATAAGCCAAATCCCGATAAAGTCCTGAACACGATCTTTACCCCCCAAGTGACCGATACCAGCCTCGGTCTTCGACTGTTAGTATTCTATGATGGTTTGCACATAAAACCGTACAGCGGGCAATTTCCTCCTTGATCCTCTCAATGGAATACCCTCCTGCCACCATTACTGATATGTCCATATCCTTCCCGCCGACATGATGGAATTCAAGCACCCGGGGATCATTTTCGCCGCATACCTGGCATGGATGATCAGATAGATATTCAAAGATGAATTGGCGGGCGATTTGGCGGGCTTTATGTTTCCTTTCTCTTACCTGCTGCAAATATCTTTCTTTGGCCGATCCTTCAAAATATGCCTTATTAAATCCATGCTGGCACTCACGGCAGGTCGGATGTCGAATTCCAAGGGGTTTATAGCGCCAGTTAAATTCCTGTTCGTCCTTATACTTTCCGCAGTGGTTGCAATTCTTCTTCGCCATATTCCCTCATTTGGCAGGCAGGCAACACGAGAATCAGTCTGGGTGCGATCATTAAATCAAATGACCTGGAATAATTATATTCCAGGTCAGGAAGTGACCCCGGGGCGGGTCGAACGCCCAACAAATTGCTTAAGAGGCAACTGCTCTGCCATTGAGCTACGGGGCCAAACGTGCGCACGAAATTATACCCGAAAGGCGGAAGGTGTCAACATGAGCGGGCGGATGCGGATCGCTTCATCTTCGCTGCCTGCCCCTCCCCTCCGCTTCGCTTCGGGACGATGTCCGCTTCGGTGTGCTCACCCCGGCTTATGGCCGGGGTTTCGCGACGGTCGCTCCGTTCAGCGCGAGAGACGATGAGGAGGTCGCTACGCTCCCGTCCGCCCCTCGTGGACGGATGCGGCCGCCGGCCCGGCTCGTCGCAACGACATTCTTTGCTCGGTTATAATACGGGCATGATCGAGTTGAACATCCCCGGGCGCGGCGCGCTGGCCATCGAGCATCTTGTCACGGATGTGAATGGCACGCTGGCGGTGGATGGTCATTTGATCGAGGGGCTATCCAAACGCATCGCGGCGCTGCGCGACCGGGTCTCGGTGCAGATGATCACGGCGGATACGCACGGGCGGCAGGCCCAAATTGACAGGCAGCTCTCCCTCACTGCTGCGCGGCTGGAACCGGGCGCTGAGGCTGAACAAAAAGCCGCCTTCGTCCGCCGCCTGGGCGCCGAGAAAGTGGTCGCCGTGGGACAGGGCGCCAACGACGCCGCCATGCTCAAGGAGGCCGCATTGGGCATCTGCGTGATGTCGCGCGAAGGCACGGCTCTCGAGACCCTGCTGGCCGCGGATATTGTAGTTCCCGATATTCTTTCCGCCTTCGACCTGCTCGAAAGGCCCCTGCGGATCATCGCCACCCTGCGAAAATGACCACCCCCACCCCATCCTCGACACCTCCCCAGAACCCTGGAAACCCCTCCGCGGCGCGGCGGAGGCGTGCGCGCCGCCAGATGATCCCTTCCACCGCGGAGGACCGCAACGCGCTGATGATCGCCCTGGCCCGGCGGGCCTATCCCTCCTACGAATTCTTCATCTTCGCGGTCCTCTCTGGCGCAGTCCTGGGATTGGGTTTCCTGCTGGATTCGCCGCCCGTGCTGCTCTTCGGCATCCTGCTGGCGCCTCTGATGACCCCCTGGGTCGGTATCCTGCTGGCGCTCATCACCGGATCGGTCCGCTTCTTCTTTGAGACACTGGTCGCCACCCTGATCACGGCCCTGCTGGTATTCCTCAGCGGTCTGCTCTCAGGGTTTGCCTCACGCGCCTTTGGGCCGCTCACCTTTAATAACGCCATCTTCCACAGCCAGCTCTGGATCGCCTGGCTGGTCGTCCTGGCCCTTGGTACGGTCCTTTTGGTGGTCTCCTTCGTTCGCTCCGAGGAGAAGCCCTTCCTGCCAAGCGTCGTGCTGGCCTATTCGCTGTTCACGCCCATCAGCGCAGCCGGGTTCGGGTTGGGGAGTGGGGTGGCAGGCATGTGGCCAAAAGGCGTGCTGGTTTTCAGCGTCCATCTGGCGGTCGCCACCCTGACAGGCCTGCTGACGCTCTTCGCCATGAGATTCCGTCCCGTCGCCGCCGGCTGGGCCTTGAGCGGGGCATCTGTGCTTGCTCTGCTGGCGCTGACCGCGTTCCTGATGGCTCCCGGCCTCGAGG
>CAYMQX010000137.1:0-7518 GCA_964392495.1 uncultured Anaerolineaceae bacterium | reverse complement strand
CGTCTCCTTCCGAATTTCTGCAAAAGCTTCGAGCATTCGTCCAGCGTGAAGCGGATTGGATGAAGGATCAACTTCCCTGGTCGCGCGAAGAATATCTCATTGCCGACCGGCGTGGACGCGGGTTCCCGTTGAACGCGGAACAGCGTCAGCGCCTGTTCGATGCCTCGCAGGCATACCAATTGTCCCTGGAGAAAAGAGGCGCGCGGGACTGGGGGGATGTTCCCAGGCTTCTGTGGCAGTTCTCGGAAAACGGTCAGGTGGATTTTCCACAATACGACATCATCCTGGTGGATGAGGCCCAGTTCTTCGCGCCGCTCTGGATGAGATTGATCCGGAAGCTGCTCCATCCACGCAATGGACATCTCTTCCTGGTGGCAGACCCGACGCAGGGATTTCTGGGACGAGGCGCATCCTGGAAGTCGCTGGGGTTGGAAGCGCGCGGTCATACTCGTAATCTACATCGCAGTTATCGCACTACGCGCGAGATCATGCAGTTTGCCACCCTGCTGTATCGTTTGCGCCTGGCTGAGGAAAAGGATGACGATATTCTTGTTCCCGACCTGCTTGATATGCCGAATGGATCGTTCCCGCAGATCATCACTCTTGGCAGCCCACAGGATGAGATCGCCCGCGTCGCCAATGAGGTGACGAGCCTGGTGAAGCAGGGATTTCCCAGGAAACACCTGCTCCTGCTTCACAGTGATGGCTGGGGTGTGAACAACCTCATCCAGGCCATTGATGACCGGCTTGGGAAGAACGCCGCGCTCGATCCAAAGGATAATTATCCTGGCGATTACGTGCGTGTGACCACCATCAATGCGGGCGCCGGATTGGAAAGCCCCATTGTTTTCCTGGTTGGGCTGCGACTGCTGTTTGAAGAAGAACAGTCTCTGCGGTTATCCGATGAAGAGCGCGAGGGATTGATCCGCGACAATACCCGCAAACTGTATATGGCGGCGACGAGGGCGGGTCAAAGATTGGTACTGACGTATTCGGGTAAGCTGCCCGAGGTCTTGAGATCCGCTCTGGAGATGGAGACATCTCTATAGATTCAGTGGGGAATTAAGCTGTGCGTCTGAATTTTCATACGGTCTTCCTCTGCATTTCAAGTCGGCCGGATTGAAAATTCAGTAAATCACGAATTTGTTGTCATTGCGAGACAGCTCTCCCGGAAAGCCTCCCCCTCTACACCCACGTCCGGCGGCGCATCCAGATGTACATGCCCACGGGCAGCAGCAGCAGGATCAGCAGGGTGAGGCGGAAGGCCTCCTGGGCCGTCCAGCCCAGCAGCCCGGCCACCGGTTCGAAGAAGTTCATCCCAAAGAAGCCTGTAATAAAGGTGATCGGCATGAACAGGGTCGTGATGATGGTGAGCGTCTTCATCACCTCGTTCATGCGGTTGTTGACCACCGAGAGGTAGGTATCCAGCACGCCGCCGGCCAGGTCGCGCAGGCTCTCGTTCAGGTCGTGGATGCGCACCAGGTGGTCGTAGATATCGCGGAAGAAGATGCGGTCGCGCGGGTCGATCACCTTGTAGTCGTCACGCGCCAGCTTGTTGAGCACGTCCCGCTGGGGCAGGGTGATGCGGCGCATCGTCAGCAGCAGGCGCTTCAGCGTGAAGAGCCTCTCCAGCGTGGCGGGGGAGGGGCGGCCAAAGACCTGGTCCTCGATCTCGTCCAGAGCCTCATCGATCTTCTCCACCACCGGCATGTAGTGGGTCACCAGGTTGTCGGCCAGCAGGTAGAGCAGGTGGTCCGGGCCTTCCTGGGTGTGGCGCGTATCCCGCAGGCAGGAGTTCCAGACCTCGTCGACGAAATCCACCTGCATATCGTGCAGCGTGACGATGTAATTGCGCCCCACGAAGATATCCAGCTCGTCCACGCCGGTCTCCCAACTGTGGTCGGTGGTCATGAACATGTAATTGAGAACGATGTACAGGTAATCGTCCCAGTCGTCCACCTTGGGGGAGTGGGTCTCTTCGAGGGCGTCGTCAATGGCCAGCGGGTGAAAGCCGAAGCTGTTGAGGATCGGCCCGGCGGATTCCACGGCCTCGCCGGAGAAATCCACCCACAGCAGGCCCTTGCGGTCCTGGATCAGTGCGGGGAAATCCGCGGGGGGGAGGTCGGTGAAGAGCTGCTTGCCGGGGGTGAAGAACAGGGATCGGATCATCGGTGGGTCTCCGCCTTGTGAAATGGCCCTGTGAAATTGATATAATTTATTATGAGTTCAAAATATTCAAACTGACTATTGACAATCGTGAAAATATGGCTATAATGTGATTAAGAAAATAAAACTCTGGGCTTCTGAAACCGCCCTCGGGCGGAATCAACCCACAGAGAGGCGGGGAAGCCCTGCCTGGAAGGGCGTTCCTTCCGGGGTTCTCCGCACAGGATGAATAAATATACCATCATTTTCACAGCCTTCGAGGTGAAGCATGTACCCTGTCCTGACCCGCTGCCCCGTGTGCAAATCCGAGATGACCGTCACCCGCCTGCACTGCCAGACCTGTGATACCTCCGTCGAAGGGCGTTTCGCCACCGGCTCCCACTTTGCCAACCTGAGCCCCGAACAGATCGAGTTCATCGTCACCTTTGTGCGCTGCGAGGGCAAGATCACGCGCATGGAGGAGGAGGTCAACCTCTCCTACCCGACGATCCGCAAGAACCTGCACGAGGTGATCCGCGCCCTGGGCTATGAGCCGGGCCGCGAGGAAAGCCCCGAGGCCAACGAGGAGCGCCGGCGCGCCATCCTGGACGACCTGGACGCCGGGAAGATCACCACCGATTCCGCCATGCGCATGCTGCGCGGTGAGGAGGAAGCATGACCAGCCGCACCGTTCCCGCGGGCCGCGCCCCGCACATCACCATCGAGAGCGCCGGAGGCGATCTCAGCATTGTGGGCTGGGAGGGTGAGGAGCTGCTGATCAAGACCGATGACGACTCCCGCTTCAGCCAGGATGGCGACCGCATCGTGCTGTCCTGCCCCGGCGACATGGCCCTGCGCGTCCCGCGCCTCGCCTCGCTCCACATCCAGACGGTGGGCGGCGACCTCGCCCTGCGCGGCGTGGCGGGCGATATCCAGATCCAGTCCACCGGCGGGGACGCCTCCATCCGCGAGGTCAACAACGTGAGCCTCGCCAACGTCAGTTCGGACCTCAGCCTGCGCGGCGCGCGCGGCCAGGTGGATATCCGCTCGGTGGGCAGCGACGCCTCCCTGCGCGAGATCCAGGGCGATGTCACGATCGGGTCCGTGGGCGACGACCTGGCGCTGCGGGACGTGCGCGGCAGCCTGAAGGTCAACGTGGGGAGCGATGTGGTGCTTTCACTGGCCCCCCGCAGGGATAACCTTTACAGCGTGGAGGCGGGCGACGATGTGATGCTGGTGCTGCCCGCGGAGACCGACGCCGACCTGGCGTTGGAAGGCAATCCGGTGATCGTGAACTGGCCGGGCATGGAGCAGGAAGGCACAGGGTCGCACTCCCTCAAGCTGGGCAAAGGCGGCGCGAAGATCTCCATCCGCGCGGGCGGCGAGGTGCGCCTCAGCAGCCAGGAGCGGGCGCAGCAATCCCCCGATGAGTTCGGAAACTTCGCCGGGATGATGATGGACTGGTCGGATTTCGGCGCACAACTGGGCGCCCAGATCAGCCAGCGTGTGGAGGCCGCCACCCAGCGCGCCGCCCGCCATGCCGAGCGCGCCGCCCGCAAGGCGGAGTCCCGGCTGCGCGGCCGGGGGCGCTCCGGCATGGGCCGCTGGGATTGGAACTTCGACCCCGGCATGGCCCCTCCGCCCGCGCCCCGCGAGCCCGTCTCCGAGCAGGAGCGCATGGCCATCCTGAAGATGCTGGCGGATAAGAAGATCACCGCCGCGCAGGCCGATGAACTGCTGGCCGCCCTGGAAGGCGGTTAGGCATGTCCACGGAGGAACGCAGGCAGATCCTCCGGATGGTGGAGGAGGGGAGGATCACCGCCGAAGAGGCGCTGAACTTGATCCGTGAATTGGAGCAGGAAGGCGGCGAACAGGCGCCCTCCGACCTGTTGGAGGAGGGAGGGGCGGAGGAAGAGGCGGCACAGCCCGCCGAGCCCGGCCTGGAGCGCACGACCGCCTCTCTGCGCCGGCTCTGGCAGGTCCCGCTGTGGGCCGGCATGGCGCTCACCGTGCTTGCGGCGGTCGGCATCAACGCCGCCATGCAGGGCGCGGGCTATAACTTCTGGTTCTACTGCCTGTGGCTGCCCTTCCTGCTGGGCATCGGGCTGATGGCGCTGGCGGCCTGGAGCCGCACGGCCCGATGGCTCTTCGTGAACGTGGGGCGCACGCGCAGTTCCGGAGGGACCGGGCGCATCTTCCTGGGTTTCCCCCTCCCGCTGGGCCTGGCGGGCTGGTTCCTGCGCACCTTTGGCGGCTTCATCCACGGGCTGGAGCATTCCACCGTGGAGCAGGTGGTGCAGGCCATGGCGCGGATGGATTCGATCGATGAGCCGCTGGTCGTCGATGTGGACGAGGGCGACGGTGAACGTGTGCAGGTGTATATCAGCCGGGAGGCAAAATGACAAGCATCGAAGAACGCATGAAGATCCTGAAGATGATCGAGGAGGGCAAGATCACCGCGGAGGAGGGCGCCCGGCTGCTGGCCGCGCTGCGCGATACGCGCCGCGGGCCGGGGGTGCCCACACCGCCGCGCCCGCCCGGAGCGCCCGGCGCGGCGCGCTGGCTGCGCATCCGCGTGACGGACACCCGCAGCGGCCGCTCGAAGGCCTCGGTGCAGATCCCGCTGGCGCTCGTGGACGCCGGGCTTAAGATCGGCGCGCATTTCGCCCCCGAGGTGGAGGGCGTGGATATGTCGAATGTGATGGAGGCCATCCGCTCGGGGGTCACGGGCAAGATCATCGATGTGACCGATGAAGAGGACGGCGAGCATGTGGAGATTTTCGTGGAGTGATGGCAGGCGGGCGGCACAGCCCGCCCGCGCCGGAACTGAAGCCGCGAGGTGTGTAGGAGCACCTCGCGGCTTTGATTCTTATCAGTCGTATCCGGTTGTACCGGTTCAGATCAGGTCTTCCATCAACTCCATGGGGACCACCGCCGCGCCCACGATGCCGGGACCGGTATGCACCCCCAGCACCGGCGAGATGCGCATGACCTCGCTGCGGGCCACGTTGAGCTGCTTTTGCAGCATCCCGTTCAGGTCGGCGGCCTTTTCGGCGAAGCGCCCGTGCAGGACGGTGACCCACAGCGGTTTGTGAGAGAACATGCCCGACAGGTGGGAGGAGATGGCGTCCAGGGCCTTGGGCAGGGTGCGCGCGCTGGTGACGGTGCTGTACTTGCCGTCGTTATGTTCGACACGGATGACCGGCTTGAGGTGCAGCAGCGCGCCGGCCAGGGCCTTGACGCGCCCGATGCGCCCGCCGCGCGCCAGGTATTCCAGGGTCTCCAGGGTATAGACCACCTCGGAGGCGGCGCGGATCTTCTCCAGCCGTTCCTCGATGGCGTGCAGGGTCCAGCCGGCGCGGACCGCCAGCGCGGCGGCCATCACCTGGAAGCGCTCGGTGCCGGAGAGGGTCATCGTGTCCCAGAAGCTGACGCGCGCCTCGGGGTGCGCCTGCTGCCCGCCGTCGCGCGCCGCGTTGATCGTCCCGCTCAACCCCGAGGAGATATGGATGGAGAGGATCTCGGGGTCCTTGCGGGCCAGCTCGCGGTACAGGCTGGCGAACAGTCCGCCCGAGGGCTGGGCGGTGGAGGGGATGGCGGGGCGCATGGCCTCCAGCCGGTCGTAGAACTCGTCCGCCCCCAGGTCGGCGGAGTTGACCTCGCCTTCGGGGAATTGGATGAACAGGGGGGCCTGGGTGATCTCCAGGCTTTCCAGTTCCTCGGCGGGCATGTCGGCGGCGCAATCGGTGACGATCTTCATCTCAGGCTCCTTGGTTGAGTACGGTTTTTGAATGCTGCAAAAACCAGTGCACGGCATCGGTGAGACTCTCGTGCAGATCGCGCGGCTGATAGCCCAGCTCGCGGCTGGCCTTGGCATGGCTGATATGGGAATTGCTTTGGAGGACTTCCAGGGAATAGGGCGTGAAGCGCGGAGAGGCGCCCGCCAGCCGGTACCACCACGGGGTGAAGCGCGCTGCGAAGCGCGCCAGCCCCAGGGGCACCTTCATCTGGAGGAAGCGCCCCCCGGTGATCCGGCGCACGGCGGCGAGCAGGTCGGGGATGGTGATGCGCTGACCGGAGAGGATGTAGCTCTCGCCGCGGCGCCCGCGGCGGGCCGCGCCGATCAACCCCTGGACCACGTCGCGCACATCCACGAAGTCGTAGGCGCCCTCCACATAGAGCGTGGGTTTACGTTCGGCGGCCCCGCGGATGACATCGCCCATCATCGAGCCGCGGAAGTCGTAGGGGCCGATCACGCCGGTGGGGCAGGCGATAACCGCCTCCAGTCCCGAGGCGGCGGCCTGCTGGACCTCCAGCGTGGCCTGGGCCTTGGAGCGGTCGTAAGCGCCGTAGGGATTCCCGGCATCGTAGGGGATCGATTCGTCAATGACTCCCTTTTCCACGCGCCGCAGGGCATGGATCGAACTGGTATAGATGAAGCGTCCCACGCCTCCCCGGCGGGCGGCCTCCAGCAGGTTGCGGGTGCCATCCACATTGACGCGCCGCACCAGGGCGTTCTCGCCCGGCAGGATCGAGATCACACCCGCCAGGTGGAAGATGCCGCGGATGCCGCGCAGCGGCTCCCACAGCGAATCGAGCTCCAGCACATCCCCCTCGGCCTGTTCGACCTCCACACCCTTCAACGGCAGGCGGCTTTCGCCGGGCAGCACCAGGGCGCGCACCCGCTCACCCTGACGCAGCAGCTCGCGCACCAGTACATTGCCGATATGCCCCGTCGCGCCGGTTACAAGCCACATGCGGAGCCTCCCCGATGGTTCATCCCCTGGGACCCTTCTGGAGGAAGCCATCCAGCATCATGTTGGTGACCTGGCGCGCCAGATCCTCCCATTGTGCGCCTTCGGGGTCGAGCAGGGATTGCAGCAGCATCCCCATGGCCATGGAGACGATCATGCGGGCGGCCAAGTCGGCGTCCAGGTTCACAAAGGAACCTTCATCCATGCCGCGTTGGATCAGTTCGGTGAAGGCCTGATGGTAGCGGCGGTAGGGGGCGATGCTCGCCTTCCAGATCTCCTCATCCCGGCTGGCCTGCAGCCAGAACTCCAGGAACATGGGCAGGTGGTCACCGGCGGTCTCGAAGATATAAGGGAAGGCCCCGGTCATGGCCAGGAAGGTGGCGGGGGCGGGCTGGTCTTTGGCGGCGGCGATGGCGTTGTCAATGGTCCGGAGCCAGCCGTCCAGCAGGGCCAGGAAGAGGGCCTGCTTGCTCTCGAAGTGGTGGTAAAAGGCGCCCTTGCTGACCCCTGCCTCGGCGCAGATATCGTCCACACTTGCGGAGTTGAAACCGCGGTTGGAGAACAGCCGGATGGCCGCTTCGATGATCTTACCCCGGGTCTCTTCGCTGCGATGTTGGAC
>CAYMQX010000136.1:0-7550 GCA_964392495.1 uncultured Anaerolineaceae bacterium | reverse complement strand
CGATCTCGTGTACAAGCCCGGCCTGCATCCTCTCGAACTCAAAGTCCATGCGGCCCTTCAGAGGCTCCATATCACCGCCTGTCACCAGGGCTCCATAATCACGGAAGACCGTTCCACAAAGTACGTGCAGAGCTGTGTGCGTGCGCATCAACTGAAAACGTCGTTCCCATTCCAGGCTGCCCTGCACGTTCTCACCTGCCTCAGGAAAATCCACTCCTGGAGACAGGAAATGCAATACTTCATCGCCCTCTTTTTTGACCTTTTCCACCCTGAATTCACGGTCCCCCTTCCGCAGAAGACCGAAATCACATGGCTGACCGCCTCCACCCGGATAGAACGCGGTGCGGTCCAGTATCACGGCGCTTCGTTCCGGATCCACCCTCTGGACGACAGCCTCGAACTCCCTCAAATAAGCATCGGTTTGGTACAACAACCCGGTCATAGGAACCTGCCTCTCGCGTTCCCTTGATTATATCCGGGGAGTATTGGGAGCACTCAAATGGGGAGGCGCTCCTGGAGGCGGAGGGACCCCAGCCCTCCCCCAAACCCCTCCACTTTGCTACGGGACGATGGGCGACGGGTACGCCGGCATTTGGGGGAGGGGGCGCGAGGGCAGCCTGCGAGGGCATCCCGACCTTGCGACTTTTTTGTGCAACTTCAGTACCAACAGGGTTTGCAGCGATCCATTTTTTGGGCTATGATTCCAGGGACCATGGGAAACAGGATTATCTTCAACGGCAAGGAATACCAGAGCGTGGACGAGATGCCACCCGATATCCGCCGGGCTTATGAAGGCGTGATGGGAATCTTTGCCGACAAGGATGCAAACGGGCTGCCTGACCTGCTGGAAGGGCATGGGAATGATATCTCTCCGCGTCTGACAAACATCTTCCACGACGGAATGGTATATCACAGCATCGAGGACCTGCCTCCTGAGGCACGCGCCAAATACCAGGCGGCCATGGAAAAGCTGGATCAGGATGGTAATGGCATCCCCGATCTGGTCGAGTCACTGGCCGGGCGACTGGCCGGCGCGGGCAAGCACGTGGATCCTTTCCAAACCAAACCAGACCCATCACAGGCAGCCCCCATCCCCAAGTCCTCGCCGGTCATGGAGGAGGTGGGCATCAATTGGAAGACCTTCATTCTTACGCTGGCGATCACAGGTATCGTCATCCTTGCCATCGCGGCAGGCTGGGAAATTCTCACCAAGTAGGTCAGATTAGCATTTGATTAGAGTCTGAATGCCTGCTTGACTTTGCCCTGCAAATTCTGTATAGTTATTTTCGGTTCAAAAAACGGCACGGCCCGCCTTCAGGTTGCTGTGCCGTTTGTTACGTCTGTACGTCATCTGTATTTTTCCAGGAGAACCAATGATCCGAGTCAATAGTCTTACAAAAGACTATGGAAATCGCCGCGCCGTGGATCATGTGACTTTCGAGGCCCAGCAAGGGGAAATCCTCGGATTCCTGGGCCCGAACGGGGCAGGAAAAACAACCACCATGCGGATCCTGACCGGCTATATGCCACCCACCGATGGGGAAGCCTTTGTAGCCGGCTACAATGTGGTGGATGAATCCATAGAGGTCCGCAAGCGGGTCGGGTATCTTCCGGAGACCGTACCACTGTACACGGATATGGCCGTATTTGAATATCTCAAATTCATGGCCGACTTACGCCACCTGCCGGAGGCTGGGGCGCGGGTGGATGAAGTATTGGAAATGATGGGGCTGGGAGACCGCTCTTCCGGCTTGATCTCCAACCTCTCCAAAGGGATGCGCCAGCGGGTGGGCCTGGCCCAGGCGCTCCTGCACCGCCCGGAGGTTCTGATCCTGGACGAGCCGACCATCGGTCTGGATCCGGGGCAGGTGGTGGAGGTGCGCAAACTGATCCGCGAAATTGGCAAGGAGCGCACGGTGCTGCTCTCCACCCACATCCTTTCCGAGGCCCAGAACATCTGCGACCGGGTGCTCATTATCAATAAGGGACGCATCGTTGCCGAAGACACCCCCGAAAAGCTCCAGTCACGATTGCTGGGTGCAGAGCGGGTATTCCTGCGTGTCAGCGGGGATGGCGATGGGTTGTCCCAGTCGATCTCGAAGGTGAAGGGCATACAGAGCGTGGAAGCCAGAGGTGAGGGCGCGGTGGAGTTCCAATTCGCGCCCGGACAGGATATCCGTCCGCAAGTGGCCCGCAGCGTGATCGAATCGGGCTTTGAGCTGCTAGAGATGCGCCCCCTGGGAATGAGCCTGGAGGAGATCTTCCTTGAACTAACCCGCAGCGAGACAGCCACCAGGGAGCGAGGTACGAAATGAGAAATGCCTGGACCATCGCCAAGCGCGAGTACAGCCATTTTTTTAACAGCGCCATTGCCTACGTTGTGGCGTTTATGATCCTGCTTGTCCTGGGGATTATTTTTGCACTTGTAATCCGCAGTTATATCGACAGCGCGCTGCAATCCTTCGGCTCGGCTCCAGATATCAGCACGATCACTGGAAACATCGCCTTCCTCCTGGTATTCTCCGCGCCCGCCATCACCATGCGATCCGTCTCAGATGAAAACCGCATGGGTACCATGGAACTGCTCCTTACGGCACCTGTGCGCGATTGGGAGCTGATCCTGGGAAAGTGGCTGGGAGCCTTCCTCTTCACCTGTACCGTAATCGCGGTCACACTGATCTTTCCGATCATCCTGAACAGCCTGATCACGCCAGGGCTGGACCAACGGCAGGTCTTTACGGCTTACCTGGGCGTGATCCTGGTGGCGGCGGCTTTCCTCGGGATCGGCGTGGGAGTCTCCTCCCTGTTCAGCAACCAGATCGTCGCATTTTTCCTCAGCCTGGGGATCCTGATCCTGCTTTGGTGGCTGATCGGCTTCCCTGCGGACATCCTGCCTGTGGGCGGAAGTGTTTTCCGGTACCTCGATATGAAATCCCACTTCTATGATTCACTGAACGTGGGCATCATCAACCTGGGCGACATTGTATATTATCTCAGCCTGACTGTGCTGGGCCTGTTCGTGGGAACCACTGCGGTGGAAATGCGAAGGTGGCGCTGATGAACGGCCAATCTCATAAAAACTCCGCGCGGCGCTTCGCCCCCTTCGCGCTGCTTGCAGCCGGGCTGGCCTGCGCTGCGGCGGCAGGGATCGGGCTGCTCCTGGGGCTTGTGAATATGCAGCTCTTCAGCGTGGCCGATGTTGACAAATGGAAGTCGGCTGCATGGATCAGCCTGGGTGTGCTGGTAATCGCCCTCTCGATCTATGTCATCATCGAACCGGAGCGCATCCGGAAGTTTCTGACCGGCCGGCAGGCCCGCTATGGATCCAATTCACTGGTACTCACCCTCGCGGTGCTTGGCATCCTTTTTACCGCCAACCTGCTGGCCTTCCAGAACCCAAAATCAGTGGATTTGACCGAGGACAAATCCCACACACTCGCACCTGAAACCCTTCAGGCGCTATCCAACCTTCCCGACAAGGTTACGGCCAGGGCGTTCTTCTCCCAACGCATCTCCACTACAACCGCCGTAGAGCTGCTGCAGAACTTCAAGATCAACAGCGGCGGAAAGTTCGATTACCAATTCATTGATCCTGACAGCAACCCGGTGGCGGCGCGACAGGCCGGCATCACGGGGGATGGGAAGATCATGCTGGTCATGGGTGACAAAAAGGAGATCGCCTCCAACGCCGACGAGACGGAACTGACCCGGGCCTTGATCCGATTGATCAGCCCCTCCGAACGCACCATTTACTTCCTGACGGGACACGGAGAGCGGGATATCCTTACCGCCGGGGATGCCAATCTCTCCATCGCCAAAAGCACCCTCGAGGGGAAAAACTACACAGTCAAGACCCTTAACCTGCTGGCTGAGGGAAAAATCCCCGAGGATGCCCAGGCTATCGTCATCGCCGGCCCCATCAAACCCATTTCAAAGGAAGAGGCGGGTCTGCTCGAGCAGTATGTGAAAGGCGGCGGAGGATTGGTCGTCATGGAGGATCCAACCCCGCTGACGGATTTCGGCACCTCCCCCGACCCCCTGGCCGATTATCTCAATGCCATCTGGGGCATTCAACTCCAGAATGACCTGGTGATCGATCTGACCAACAGCGGCAATGAGTTGTATGCCACCTCGGCCTCACTTTCTCCCGACCATCCCATCACCCGGTCCATGACACTTGCCGCCATCTTCCCCCAGGCGCGCAGCCTGGTGATCGGTACGCCCCCGCAGGGCGTCCAGGCCGCCTGGCTTGCCCAAACCAGCTCCCAATCCTGGGGAGAGACCGATTTCAACAGCCTTACAGGAGAAGGCGTGAAATTCGACGAGGGAGCCGATATTCCCGGGCCCCTGACACTTGCGGCGGCGGGCGAGGATCCGACGACCAAAGGCAGAGTTGTGGTCTTTGGCGACAGTCCATTCGCCTCCGACCAGTTTTTTGACGCGTATGGGAACGGCGATATCTTTATCAATGCAGTGGACTGGGCAGCGGAACAGGATGACCTGATCCAGATCACGCCCCGCCAGCCCATGCAGCGCACCTTCAACCTGCCCTCACAAATCCAATGGCTGATGATCCTGCTCGGATCGGTATTCGTCATCCCCGGATTGGTACTGCTGGCGGGTGTTTCCAGCTGGCTTTCGCGGCGCAGCAGGGGCTGACACATGCTCAGGCGTTCCACCTGGTTTGCCCTGGTTGTCCTGGCGGGACTGATCGGTCTGACGATCTACCTTAAGCAGCCCGGACATACCCCGCCGGAATCCACGGGCACGCCGACCGCGGAAAGCCAGCCTCTATTTGGAGCGGAGGCCGGCCAGCTCGAGAGGTTGGAGATCGATGCCGGCGGGCAAGGACGTTTTGAGATGGCCCGCGGGACGGATCAAGCCTGGGTGATCCGTTCCCCGATCGAAGCAAGCGCCGATCCGGCCCAGGCCGAGGCCGCAGTCACACAGGTCAGTGCCCTCCAACTGATCGCCGACGTCGACGTTTCCCCCGGGGATGTGGGACTGACAAAGCCAGCCTACACCCTGACCCTGGAGTTTTCAGACGGCTCTCCACGGATCCTCAGGATCGGCGACCAGACTCCCTCCGCGGCAGGCTATTACGCCAGCCTCGATGATGGCTCCGTGGTGATCGTCTCTGGAGCGGGGATCGAGGGGCTCCTGACCCTACTCACCACGCCTCCCTACAAGGAGACACCCACCCCCTCACCGATGCCCAGTACAGAGACCCCGGTCCCCGACGGACCACCGGGAACGGCGACGCCGACGCCGGGCAGTCCGTAAAACAATTGCATTACAACCCATCTGGAACTACACAAAGGTATTGATTTTTCGCCTAAAAATGTGTATTCTGGACTCAAATTCAACCTTGGATGGCAGAATGGATGTAGAGAAAATACTTATAGTGGATGAGGAAGAAGAATTTCCTGCGATCGCGCGACTGATCGAATTGGGGCGGCAGAAGTCCTATGTAACCCTGGACGATATCCTGCACTTCTTTCCGGAAGCCGAGCAGGATGTTGAGCAGTTGGAGGAGGCCTTTTCGGCTCTCCTCAGCGCGGGGATTCCCTTCGTTGAGGATGCTGCTACGAGCGAACCCACCGAGGATGACCTTGTAGCAGTCGAGGAGAACGAGACCGAGGCCGAACCTGACCTTGCGCTGGACGATTACCTCGCGAACATCGACACGGATGACACGATCGGGCTGTATCTCAAGGAGGTCAGCCGCGTGCCGCTGCTCACAGCCGAGCAGGAGGTGAGCCTGGCGCAGCGCATAGAGCGCGGCCGCATGGCGCGTGAAGAACTGGCACACGGAAATGTCAGCCCGCGGCGCCGCACCGAACTGCGCAAACTGATCGAGGATGGGTGGGAGGCACGCGAGCATTTGATCACCGCCAACTCCCGCCTGGTGATCTCGGTGGCCAAGAAATATATGGGGCGCGGTGTGCCCTTCCTGGATCTGATCCAGGAGGGAAATATCGGTCTGATCCGCGCCACCAAGAAGTTCGACTATCGTCGAGGCCATAAGTTTTCCACCTATGCCACCTGGTGGATCCGTCAAGCCATCACGCGTGCGATTGCGGACCAGGGGCGCACGATCCGCGTGCCGGTCCACATGGGCGATCAGATCAACAAGCTCCTGCGGGTGCAGCACCAGCTCACCCAGCGCCTGGGCCGCGAGCCGAGCGTGGAAGAGCTTGCCGTGGCGCTGGATGTGCCGCCCAAGAAGGTCGAGAATATGATCCAGGTCGCACGCCGGCCTCTTTCTCTGGAGACGCCGACGGACGACGAAGAGGATTCCGTCCTTGGGGATTTCATCGAGGACGATGAGGCCCCGCCCCCGGACGACTCGGCTACTTATAATCTTCTGCGCGAACACCTCGGCGAGGTGCTCAACGGCCTCCCACCGCGCGAGGTGCGGATCCTGCAGCTCCGCTATGGGTTGTTGGACGGCCAGGCCTACACTCTTGAAGAGGTCGGGCGGAAGATGGGGGTTACACGCGAACGTGTGCGTCAAATCGAGGCCCAGGCACTCAGCCGCCTGCGCCACCCCTCGATCCGCAGGAAACTGCGGGACTATCTCGGCGAATAATGACTTGCAGCGCACCCGGAAGGGTGCGTTGCGGTTTAAATACAAAAATGGGGCATGGGGGAATGTTGAGTAAAATCGTTTCATGCCCAAAATGCCCAGCCAGCCCCGGACACTCCTCCTTGCAATCCTGGCTTTAGCGCTGTTGATCCGTCTGTTGGGCCTCGTCTCACGTCCAATCTGGTATGACGAGGCCTTTTCCATTCTGTTTTCAGAAAAAGGTCCTGCGGCCATGCTGCAGGGGACTCTGCCCGCCGCCGGCGGAAGCGCTGCCGAGGAGCATCCCCTGGGATATTACCTGATCCTATACGCCTGGGAGGAGGTATTTGGCAATTTCCTGCCTGCCGTGCGGATCGTCAGTGTGCTTGCGGGCGTGACTTCCGTGGGGCTGTTATATTTAACAGGGCGCGAGCTGTTCACGGAGCGGATCGGATTAGCAGGCGCCATCCTGGGGGCACTGTCACCATTTCAGGTTCATTACTCCCAGGAAATCCGCATGTATGCCCTGCTGGGAATGTGGCTGCTCTTGACAACCTATGCGTTCCTGCGCGGCGCACGAACCCAGTCACCGAAATGGTGGGCAGTATTCGCCCTCGGAGCCACGCTGGCGCAATACACTCACACGCTCGCCAGTCTTTACCTCATCCCGTTGGCGCTGACGCCCCTGTTCCAACGAGATTGGCGCACACTGAGGGCTGTGCTTGTCAGCGGTTTTTGCGCCCTGCTCCTCTATCTGCCCTGGCTCATCCATATACCTGCACAGCTTTCCAAAGTGAACTCCACCTACTGGATCCTGCGCCCGGGCATGGAGAAAGCGTTCACCCTGCTATTGGTCTATGTCACCAACCTTCCCCTCCCGGATGGTTGGCTCTTTCCCGGCCTGGCCATCGCAGTGTTTTTATTTTTCATCGCCTTGTGGCAGTCGTTCCGTATGTTCGCGAGGCGGGAGCCGGGCTGGAAG
>CAYMQX010000135.1:0-7574 GCA_964392495.1 uncultured Anaerolineaceae bacterium | reverse complement strand
CGCCGGTCATCATGGCGGACCTGGCGCCGGTGGAACTGCGCGGGCTGTTCCAGGGGGTGCAGGGCTCGGCCTGGGGGCTGGCCTTCTTCCTGGGACCGCTGCTGGGCGGCTGGGTCTATGAGCGTTTCGGGGCCTTCACGCTGTGGATGGGCGCCTTTGGGATCGGCCTGGCGCTGTTCTTCGCCTATTTCGCATTGGGCCGGGCCGCCAGCCGGAGGGCTGCAGCCGTACAGCCCTGAGGGTCCGTAAAGAGGCAGAGACGCGCAGGGGAGAGGATGGCGTTTTGCCTTGCAGCCCCCCCATTACCACATGTCGCTGCGAGGCAGGAGCAGTTCCGCATGGAACTGTACTGTCGAAGCATCCCCCTCATCTACACATGTCGCTGCGAGGCAGGAGCAGTTCCGCATGGAACTGCACTGCCGAAGCAGCCCCCCCATTTGCACCCGTCGCTGCCTCGCACACGGGATGAAAGCCAGCACTTGCGATGGGCTGCCTGGGCGGCTCTACCCCATCCCCTCTCAGCGTCTCACCGGCGGGCGGACAGGGTAGCGCGGCACATTGCGGCTGAACTCGTAGGCTTCCATGATGCCGCGCAGGATGGGGATCTGCTCGGGCCGGACATGCTTGAATTCAAAGCCAAGGTTGAGGAACTCTGGGCTGATATCGGGCTGGCACCAGACGACGCGCGCCTCCAGGGTGAGCCGCTCCATTTTGACCCCCGCCAGCTCCGGCACCTCCAACTGCAGGGTGAGCGAGGTCCCCACCTCCACGGGCTTCCGCCCGATGACCATCGCCCCCCCTTCGGTCAGGTCCGAGAGGTAGCCGAGCAGGCCTCCCCCATGCAGGTCGAAGACCTGTGAGTAGGACATCAGGCTGGTACGGGCACGTTTACGGCGTTCCTTCATCCGGCCTCCGTTTCCCTCCACAGTATACACACGGATCGAAGAAAAAACCGTTTCACTTTTATGGTACAAATATGCCCATGCGCTGGATCTACCTCTCCCCTCACCTGGATGACGCCGCCCTCTCTGCGGGCGGGTTCCTCCACGAACAGGCGCGCCTCGGCCTGCCAGTGGAGGTCTGGACGCTGTTCAGCGGGTTCCCGCAGGGGGAGCTTTCCCCCTTTGCGCAGGTGCTGCACAAATTATGGGGCTTCTCCTCCGCGGAGGAGTGCGTGCGGAAGCGGCGCGAGGAGGATAAAAAGGCGGCGGAGCTGCTGGGCGCCCATGCCCGGCACTTCGACTTCCTGGATGCCATCTACCGCCGCGGCCCGCAGGATGAGTGGCTCTACCCGCAGGACGTCAGCGTGGAGCCGCACACGGCCGAGGCGGGGCTCCCCGCCCAGATCGCCGAGGCGCTCTCCCGGCGCCTGCTGCCCGAGGATATCCTCGTCTGCCAGCTCGGCATCGGCGGTCACGTGGACCACCTTCTGGCGCGCCAGGCTGCCGAAAAGCTGGGCTCCCCCCTGTGGTATGCCGCCGATATCCCCTACCTGCTCAACAACCCCGAGGAATTGGAGCCCCTCACCGCAGGGCTGGACCGGGCGGTACAACCGGTCCCGGAGAGCGCCCTGGTGCCCTGGGAAAAGGCCATCCGGGCCTATGAATCGCAGCTTTCCACCGTCTTTCAGGACCCGGCCGGGATTGGCGAACTGGTGCGGAAATACTGGGAAAGCAGCCAGGGCCTCTGCCTGTGGCGCTCCGCGAACAGGCTTGTCCGTACAATCGAAACGTGATATAGTATTATCGCTTTTCGGGAAAATACAGGTACACTTACTTCATTGCATCTCTGGTCAGAGATGCATCATTCTATATAAGAGCAGGTAGCACATGACCACAAACTTCCTCACCAAAGAGGGTTTTCAAAGGCTGCAAGATGAGCTCGAACAGCTGCGCACGGTCAAACGGGCCGAGGTGGCGGAGCGTCTTCATGAGGCCATGGAAGGCGGGGAACTGATCGAGAACGCCGAGTACGAGGCCGCCAAGAACGAGCAGGCCTTCGTGGAAGGCCGCATCCTGGACCTGGAAACGCTGCTGGCCACCGCCCGCGTCATCGAAGAGAGCCGCCCCGGCAAGAACAGCGCGGTCCAGGTCGGGTCCAAGGTGACCTTGCGCGAGCAGGGCTACGACCCGGAGACCTACACCATCGTCGGCGCAGCCGAGGCCAACCCGCGCGAGGGCAAGATCTCCAACGAATCGCCCATCGGCAAGGCCATCGTCGGCCATCTCGCCGGCGACGAGGTCGTTGTGGAAACCCCCGGCGGCACCTACAAGGTCAAGATCCTGAAGGTCGCTTAGCAGGAGCGCAACCCCTTAGGCCCCGCGCGCCTGCCCGGCATCGCGGGGCTTTTTTTATGGAAATCCCTCCCCCCGGACGAAGGTAACGGACATGCCAGAATACTCCTCACTTGAAAAGATCCGCCTCCAGAAGCTGGAGGAATTGCAGGCCGAGGGCTTCGAGCCCTACCCCACCCGCGCCCGCCGCACGCATACCTCGGTGCAGGCCATCGCCGGGCTGGAGGCCTCCGAAAAGGAGGGCGCCGAGCTCCAGGCCGTCCTGGCCGGGCGCATCCGCGCCACCCGCTCCATGGGCAAGCTGACCTTCGCGCACATCGAGGACGGTTACGGCAAGGTGCAGCTCTTCCTGCGCGTCAACGAGCTGGGGCAGGCGCGCCTGGACTTCTTCAACAAGATGTTCGACATCGGCGACTTTATCGAGGCCGAGGGGACCATGATGCGCACCCGCACCGGCGAGCCCACCCTGCTGGTGAAGGACTTCCGCATGCTGGCAAAATCCGTCAGCCCGCTGCCCGCCGACAAGGACGTGACCCAGGAGGATGGCAGCGTGGTGCGCTATGCCGCCCTGGAGGACCCCGAGCTGCGCGCCCGCCAGCGCTACGCCGACCTGGCCGTGAACCCCGCCGTGCGCGAGACCTTCCAAAAGCGCGCCACGGCCGTGCGCGCCCTGCGCGAGTTCCTGGACGGCAAAGGCTTCCTGGAGGTCGAGACCCCCATCCTCCAGCCGCTCTACGGCGGCGCCGCGGCGCGGCCCTTCATCACCCACCACAACGAACTCGACCAGGACATGTACCTGCGCATCTCCTTCGAACTCTATCTCAAGCGGCTCCTGGTGGGCAACCTGGAGCGCGTCTATGAGATCGGGCGCGACTTCCGCAACGAGGGCCTTTCCTTCAAGCACAACCCCGAGTTCACCCAACTGGAGTTCTACTGGGCCTATGCCGATTATTTGCAGGTCATGGAGCTGACCGAGCAGATGGTCCACTTCACGGCGCAAAAGGTGACCGGCTCGGCGGTCGTGCGCTACGGCGAACACGAACTGGACTTCACCCCTCCCTGGCGCAGGCTTTCGCTGCGGCAGGGCATCCTGGAGACCAGCGGCATTGATTTTGCCGAACACAAGACCGCCGCGGAGCTGTTCAAGGCCATCACTGCCAGGCACCCCGCCAAGACCCCCGATCCGCACGCCACGCGCGGCAAGCTGATCGACTTCCTGCTCAGCGAGTTCCTGGAGCCCACGCTCATCCAGCCCACCTTCCTGCACGACTACCCGCGCGACATCTCGCCGCTGGCCAAGTCGCTGCCCGGCGATAGGCTGACGGTGGAGCGTTTCGAGGGTTATGCCGCCGGCTTCGAGCTGTGCAACGCCTTCACCGAGCTGAACGACCCGCTCGACCAGGAACAGCGCTTCCTGGAGATGGAGGCTTCGGCCTGGGCGTGGACCGGCTGGTGATGCTGCTCACCGACAAACACTCGATCCGCGAGGTGCTGCTCTTCCCGGCCCTGCGCAGGGAAGAGTTCGGCGGACCGAAAGGCTGAGGCTGTTACATGAAGACTTCATTTGTGCTGGCGGGGGACCTGATCATGATCGCGGTCGTGACCGTGATCGGCTTTGCCACCCACGGGGAGGCGGAGGCCGCCTTCCTGCCGCGTATGCTGGTCATCTTCCTGCCCACCACGGTGGGCTGGCTGGCGCTGGCCCCCTTCTTCGAGCTCTATCGCAGCGCGCGGATCGCAGACCCGAAGCAGCTCTGGCGGCCCGCCCTGGCGATGGTCTTCGCCGTCCCGGCCGCGCTGGTGCTGCGGGCCATGCTCCTCAACACGGTGGTCATCCCCATTTTCGCCCTCGTCATGGCGGGCGTCTGCGCCCTGGGGATGCTCCTCTGGAGGGGCCTCGCCGCCTGGATCGCACACCGCAGGGCTGCGGGGGCCTGAAGAACCGGCAGCTCCCTACGGAAATATAAAAATACTGCCGGGCTGATGATGGACGCCCGGCAGTATTTTTATTTCGTCCTCAGGCAGGTGTGCCCCCATAAACACCCTCCCCCGCGGGATTACCCGGATTGCGATTGCAGATAGATCTGCAGGCCCATCTGCTGGATCTGGTCAAGCTGGGTCTCCAGCCAGCCCAGATGGGTCTCCTCATCCTTCAGATTGGCGTCGATCAAACTGCGCGTACCGTTATCCCCAACCTCAAGGCACAGGCTGATCCCCTTGTTGTAGGCCTTGATGGCCCCATCTTCCGCTTCCAGGTCATTCTTTAATTGTTTCTCAACACTATCGCCGATGCTCATCTTGTTCAACTGATTGACGATCGGCATCCCCTCCAGCGAAAGGATGCGCCCGATGAGCGCCTCCGCGTGCTTCATCTCCTCAATGGCGCGCTTCTCGATGGCCTTGTGCAGCTTTCCATAACCCCAGGCATCGCACATCTCGGAATGCACCATGTATTGGCTGACCGCGGTCAGCTCATCGGCGAGGAACTCGTTCAGCATTGCAATGACTTTTTCGTTGCCCTTCATCAAAGCCTCCTGTCCCTATTTTACCCTGTTTGCGCAGATATTCACAAAACCGCTTGACGGCCCGCCGCGCTAATATTCCAGGTTGAGGACCCTGGGGTCGTGCAGCATCCGGTGTGTGAACTGGTCCTGGTGGACGGGCGCGCCGGTCGTGCGCCAGGTGCTGGAAATCTGGTGGTCCGAGATCTGGATATGCTCCTCCGTGACCAGCAGGCGGAATTCCTTGAAGGTCTGCCGCAGCCTTTCCAGGTCCTCCAGGCTGCCGGAACCGATCAGGATATGGTAGGTCCGGGCGCTGCGCAGACGGTCCATCCACCCGACGAGGCGCGGAAAGACGAGCAGGATCATGAGGGTCACGCCGGTGGAGATCAGCACCAGGTTGACTTCTTCGGCGGCAATGCCCATGCCGAGCGCCGCGGCCAGCCAGATGGTGGCGGCGGTGGTCAGGCCGCCGATGCGCCCGCCTTCCCGCAGGATGGTCCCCGCGCCCAGGAAGCCGATGCCCGTGATGATGTTGGAGGCGATGCGCGTCTGGCTGTCGGTGCCCCCCGCGATCGAGATCGAGAACATGGTATAGAGCGTCGAGCCAATGGTGATCAGGATGATCGTGCGGAATCCGGCAGCCTTGTACTGGAATTCGCGCTCCAGCCCGATCAGCCCCCCCACCAGCACGGCGATCCCCAACTTGATTAAATGGTCGGCCAGCATGTTCGTGCCCTTTCAAGCATGCGCTTTGGAGTAAAAATGTCCCGCCTCACAACGGCGCGCACTGCCCCATTAAGAGGGGCCTCACCGCAAGGGATGGATCCAGCCGGTGAAAGGCGCGCCGGGCCATGACCGCATGATGGAGTTCCCACAGATCTTCAGGCCCCCGGCCCCATTCATTCAGGTGGGTCAGCAGGATGCGCCCCGGACGAAGGGCAAGGCAAAAGGAAAGAAAGTCTCCGAACAGCGGAGGCCGGTCCATCTGAGCGCAGCCGCGTCCCAGCCACAGGTGCGCCACCAGCCCGTCCACCCCTCCAAAATCCGGGAGCTTGCCGGCATCGTACTCGCGCGTATCGCCGGGGAAGAGCCAGCGCCTGCCGCCGAACTCCGCCAGGTAGCCCACCGCCGGAACGCCTTTCAGCGCCCCCCGGCTGCGCTCCCAGTGCAAACCCTCAAAAGCCGTGAGTTGAAGCCCCTGGAAGCGGAGCGGTTCAAGCATCCGCGGGACCACGATCCGGCTGCGCGGAATCCCCGCTTCCTGCACCTGCCGGAGGATCGCTTCGGGCACAAGCCAGGTGACAGGCAGTGCGCGCAGACAATGGATCAGTCCGGGGTCCAGGTGGTCCTCATGCCGGTGCGTGAGGGCGACCAGTGAAAGACCCTGCAGGCCTGCGGCCCAATCCATCTGCGGGGCGCCCGGCAGCCGGTGGGCCAGGCGGACGGGGTCGAGCGCCCAGCGCAGGCCTGCCGTCCGCAGCAGGTAGCTGGAGGAATACATCAGGCACAGGCGGTCGTCGCCCTCCGGGGCGTTCCACTCCTGCAGGAGGCTGCTCCAGAGGGAGGGGAACCGGGTCGCCGCCCTGCGCTGCGTGCGCTCAAGCCGGGAGGGGCTGACCGGGTTCTCTTCCGTTGTATTTTGCACGGATCAGCGCCTCGACGTCCTCGCGGCTGCCCGAGAAAGGCCCGGGCGTTTCCATCTTCAGGCTGGTGAGGGCCGCAGCCCACAGACCCGCCTGCCCGGGAGTGGCCGAGAGCCGCATGGCGACGTAGGTCCCCACACAGGTATCGCCGCGCCCGCTGCGCCCGCTGAGCTGGCGCGCATGGAAGAGCAGCGGTTGGAAGCGGCCTTCCGCCAGGATCAGCAGGCCGTCGCGGTGTGTCAGGACGATCTCGCGGGGGCCCAGCGCGGCAAAAGCCTCCGCCGCCCGAAAAATATCGGACTCGCCGGTCAGGTATTCGGCCTCCACCGCATCGCTCTTGAGAATATCCACCTGCGAGAGGGTGTCCTGCATCTCCGGCCAGGGCTCGTAATTCAGCTTCCCGTCCCGGAGCACCCGCACGAATCCCTGCACGTCCAATGCCACCAGTGCGCCGCGCTTGTGCAGCATGTGGATCACTTCCAGGCCCACCTCGCCGCGCAGGCTGGAACCGATGAGGGCCGCGCGCCCGGGTATCGCTTCGACCTCCTCCGGGAGGAGCGTGCCCGCCGTGGCCGTCACCGAGAGCGTGCGGATATCCGGGTCGGACGTGGGATATTCCAGGCGCATATTGGTCGAGTGCGGGGTATAGATGGGGAAACAATCGATCCCCGAGGCGCGGAACTTGTCCACCACGCGCGAGTCCTCGCTGGCCAGGCGCGTCACCACAGCCGTCTTTAATCCCAACCGGCGGACGGCGTGCGCGGAATAGTTGACCGCGCCCCCGTCCACATGGCTGGTGCCGGAAGGCGTGACGATCGTATCCTTGGTGTAATTACCGATGCAAACCACATCATAAGGTCCGGTGGTCATGAATCTACTGCCCTTTCAAAGATGAGATGAGACGAACTTTTTTTTCACCGGCGCTGTGCAGCCTCCTGCAGTTCACGCCGAAAGACCTGCCCGATGTACGAAACCTTCGGGACGTTCTGCATAAGCCGGGTTATTGAGGAATGAACCGGAAGAGCACCCAGTGGAGCCCTGCGCCGGCCAGCGCGGTCGCCGGGATGGTAAGCAGCCAGGCCAGGAGGATGACGATGACGATCAGTGTCGTGATTTCCATGGCCGCCGCTCAG
>CAYMQX010000134.1:0-7579 GCA_964392495.1 uncultured Anaerolineaceae bacterium | reverse complement strand
CGACCACCGAGATCTACACTCTTTCCCTACACGACGCTCTTCCGATCTTAGACGGGGTCGGAGTGAGGGGTGGAGTGCATCACCACGGCGTGGCCGGCCTCATGGTAGGCGATGGTACGGCGCTCGGCCTCGCTGATGAGGCGGTTCTTGTGCAGAAGTGTGCCGCCGGTGAGAGCCTTTTCAACGGCCTCCTGGAAGTCCTGCATGGTGATGGCGTCATGCCTGGAGCGCACGGCCAGGATGGCGGCCTCATTAACGAGGTTGGCCAGGTCCGCGCCCACCAGGCCGGGAGTGGACCTGGCAAGGTCATCCAGGTTCACGTCGGCGGCGAGGGTGCGATCCTGTACATGTACAGCGAGGATGGCGCGACGGCCATTCAGATCGGGCCGGGGGATAGTCACGTGGCGGTCGAATCGGCCGGGACGGGTGAGGGCAGGGTCAAGCACGTCGGTGCGGTTGGTGGCGGCCAGAACAATGACGCCCGCAGCAGGGGCGAAACCATCCATCTCGACCAGGAGCTGGTTGAGGGTCTGGTCCTGTTCCATTTCACCGCCGCTGCTGGTGGAGTGACGCTTGCGGCCCACGGCGTCGATCTCATCAATGAATACGATGCAGGGGGCCTTGGCGCGCGCCTTTTTAAAGAGCGAGCGGATCCGACTGGCGCCCATGCCCACAAAGACCTCAACGAATTCGGAGCCGGAGGTCGAAAAGAAGGGCACGCCGGCCTCGCCAGCCACAGCCCTGGCCATGAGAGTCTTGCCGGTGCCGGGGTCGCCGACCAGGAGTACGCCGCGCGGCAAACGCGCACCCAGGCGCTGATAGTGGGACCTGTCCTTCAGGAAGGTAACGATATCAGCCAGTTCTTCGCGAGTTTCCTCTGCTCCAGCGACATCCTCGAAGCGGGTGGTGGGGACCTCGCCCTCGGCGAACTTCCTGCGGGAACCCAGCGGCCCGCCGCCTGTCAGCCGGAGCATGCCGAAGGCGACCAGGCCGAGCATTCCAAAACTGATCAGGAATCCGGCGATCTTTTCAACAATGAAGGAGCTGTCCTCTGTAATCCTGTAATCCAGCCGGGACAACTGCGAATTGGCGACGCCGAGATAGCGCATCTGCTCCAGAAAGGAGGATGCAGTATCGCGCTGGGACCTGTGGCGGGAGCCATCGGCATAAAATATCGTCAGCATCCCGGTGCTGGGGGCATCCTCGACCCTGACGACTTGACCGGCAGATATGGCGGCGGCGACTTTGCTCAGCGCCAGGGGTTTTTCTTGCTGTGAGAGGCGGATGAGGAATACCGCACACAGGACAATCAAAACGAGAAGCAGGGCAAGCCCAAGCCTCCCCTGTTTATGTTTCTTAAAGAATTCGAATACCTGGTTTGTGATGGGTTTCATGCTACCTCGATGCTTTTTGCAGGGCGATCCATTAAATTCCGCCAATATTACCGCGAATGCATCGAATCAATGCTTTCAGTTCCGTTATCGCGGGAAAAGCAGAAGGAATCTTTGGAAATTGTAAGGTTTAGGAAGGGAGATTCCGGCAGATTCTTCGTTTTTTTTCGAGGGGATCCCATAAATTTACCCCTGTCCGGGTCCCAGGCAGGTGATGTTCAGTGGTTTACAGAATCTTTTTCGGCGCCACTTATCACGCGGAGGAATGCATTCACGGCATCGGGATCGAAATGCCGCCTGACCTGCGCGTTGAGGTACCGGACTGCGCGGCTCCTGGGCCAGGCCAAACGGTATGGACGGTCGCTGGTCAACGCATCCCAGACGTCCACCACGGCGAAAATGCGGGCGGCCACCGGGATCGAATCCCCTTTGAGCCCGCGCGGATAACCGGAGCCGTCCCACCTCTCATGATGGGCATAGGGGATGTCGAGTGCCCGGCTTAGAAAGCTAATGGGTTTCAGCATCTGGTAGGCGTACTGAGGATGGCGGCGCATGATCTCCCATTCCTGTTCGTTGAGAGGGCCGGGTTTATGCAGAATCTCATCGGGGACGCCCATTTTGCCAATATCATGCAGCAGGGCGCCGCGACGCAGATGCAGGAGTTCCTCGCCGCGCATATCCATGGAGCGGGCGAGCCTCAGGGTCATTTCAGTGACCCGCAGCGTATGGCCCTCTGTATCCCGGTCGCGCAGATCGAGGGCGTGGGACCAGCCCTCGATGGTGGCGTCGTAGGCGCGGGCCAATTCAAAGTTGGACCTTTGAAGCTCCTGAAAGAGGGTGAGGTTGTCAATGGCAATGGCTGCCTGGCTGGCCAGGTTCTCCAGGAATTCCAGCCATTCGGGTGTGGGATGCAGGGGGGAACGATTGAAGATCTCGAGAACACCCTGGACCCTGCCTTTGGCGATCAGGGGGATGGCAAAGTAGGAGACAAACCCCTCAGCCCCGATCAGCCCGGTCCTTTTGAAGAAAGCCTGTTCCTTTCCCAGGTCTTCGATAAAAACAGTCCGGCGCTCAAGTGCGGCTTGTCCGGCTAATCCCTCCGCCAGGTGCAGGGAGGAGGCTTGGATCCGTGCGGTGCGGAAACCGCGGCTGAACTCGAATTTGAGGGACTGGTCGGGATGGGAAATGAGCAGGACATCGGCGGCGTCGATCTTCAGCTGGCGGATGACATGATTCAGAATGGTGCTGATGCTCAACTGGAGGTCGAAGCTGCCGCTGATGGCGATATCAATGGAGCGCAGGGCGGAAAGCTGCTCAAGCTGGCGGGTGGTCTGTTCGTGGAGGGTCATGCGGTGGATGGCGCTGCCGCCGATCTCGGCGAGGGCATTGAGTACATGAACATCGCCCATGGTCACCTCGCGCGGCGGGGTGAGGTAGATGAACATGCCGCCGACGATGTTTTCGGCGGAGCGGAGCGGCACGCAAGCCCCGCCTGTGCCTTCGGGGTAGTAGGAGCGGTTCTCTTCGGTGGTACGTGGATCGGTACGAAATTCGGGGATCACAACGGTTTCCCCGGTCTGGAGAACAAGGCCGGGTATGCCTTTGTCGGTAAATAGCGAGAGCGAGGCGGTGGGCACCCAGCCGCGCCCGGCGGCCCAGCGGCTTCGCCGGGTATCGGCATCGTAAAGCCAGATGTTGCCGGCCTCCACTCCGATCAATGAGAGGGCGGCATCCAGCAGGCGGTCCAGCAGTTCCTCCAGGGTCTCCACCGAGCGCAGGGCGGCCGAGACGGAGGCAATGGCCTCCAATTCGCGCTGGCGCTGTTTTCGCTCGGAGATCTCGCGTGAATTCATCAAGATCTCAAGGCCGCCCTGCGAGTCCGTGTGGATGCGGCGGAGACCTTCAAAATCATGCCAGGTTTCATCCTTGTGATGGAGGCGGAACTCGGCGGTGAGGGGGTCCTGCGCAGGTGCGGACTCCAGATCGAGGAGTCCTTTGAGCACTTCGTGATCTTCAGAATGGGCGATCGAGAGAAAATCCCGGCCGATGAGCTCTTCGGGTGAGTAACCGAGGAGCCGCCGGCTGGAGGGACTGACGTACCGGATGAGACCTGTGGGGCCGATCACGGTGACCAGGTCGGATGAAAACTCGATCCATGAACGGAAGCGCTCCTCGCTCTGCTCCAGGGCTTTTTCGGCTTTATGGTGAGCCCGCCGGGTGAGAGCATCCTGAAGCTCGCGACGAATGGCCGGGACCAGACGTGCCAGATTGCGCTTGGTCAGGAAATCGTGGGCGCCGTTCTTCAATGCGGAAACAGCGTTCTCTTCGTTGATGGTCCCCGAGATGATCAGGGTGGGGATGTCCTGGCCGCTGTGTTGGATCTGCTCCAGGGCGTCCAGGGCGGAGAAGTGCGGGAGGGAATAATCGCAGATGATGATATCCCAGGTGGAGCTTTCCAGGGCATCCTTAAGCCCGACGGCATCCTCCACACGCCGGTAAGAGACGGAAAAGCCGCTGCGCTTGACCTCGCGCAAGATCAGTTGGGCATCATCGTCGGAATCTTCGATCAGGAGGAGGCGGAGAAGGTTGTCCATTTTCACCAGGCAGATTCGTTCAAGATCGGCCGGTAAGGTCCCGGTCCGCGGCCATTGTGAACGACCGCCAGATCGCTGCCGATATGGTTCGTCCTGAGAGCCCACAGGATAAGAGTCTCAACATCCGGATCATCCTCGATCAGCAGGCTCATTTTCCTGTCCATGTGACTCACCATTCAGGGTAAAGAAAAAGGTGGCGCCCTGGCCTGCGACGCTTTCAGCCCAGATGCGCCCGCCGTGCATCTTGATGATGCGCTGGACGGTAGCCAGGCCCACGCCGGTGCCGGGAAATTCGCTGACCGAATGCAGGCGCTGGAACACGTCGAAGAGTCTATCAACATAGGTCATGTCGAAGCCCACACCGTTATCGCGCACATAGAAGATGCGATCGTTCAGCCCGCCGGGCTCCCCGGCGTACGCCTGCTGGCCGAACTCAATGGAGGCCTGGGCGCGGCGGGAGGTGAATTTCCAGGCATTGCCCAAAAGATTATCCATGGCGATGCGCAGGAGGTGTGGATCGCCTTCGACCATCAGGTCGGGTGTGATGGAGACCTGCACCTGGCGGTCGGGATTCTGCTCTTTCAATGTACCGAGAACCTCCTGAACCGTTGCGCTCAGATTGATGAAGCGCAGGTGCAGCGCCGCGCGGGTCAGGCGTGAGAGGTTGAGCAGGTCGTCGATCAGTTCCGCCATGCGCCGGGCGGCAGCACGCACGCGCTCCAGATAATTGCGGCCTTCGAGGGGGAGGGATTGAGAATAATCTTCCAGGACAGCCTGGCTGAAGCCATCGATGCTGCGAAGGGGGGCCCGCAGATCATGCGAGACCGAATAGCTGAAAGACTCCAACTCCTTGTTGGATGCTTCCAGTTGGGCGGCCCGGCGTTCGAGGTCCTGGTTGAGACTGCGGATCTTCTCTTCGTTGTTTTTGCGGCGGGTCACATCGCGGATGGCGGACATGATCAGCAGGCTGCCCTCCATTTCGAGCGGGCTGAGGCTGATCTCGACGGGGAATTCGTGCCCGTCTTTGCGTACGGCAAATAATTCCAATCCGGAGCCCATGGGACGGGCGTGATGGTGTACCCGGTAACCATCCCGATGACGGGCGTGTTTCTTTTGAAATCGTTTGGGTACGAGCAGCTCAATGGAGCGGCCAAGCAGCTCTGCGCGGGAGAATCCGAACATGGATTCCACTTGTGAATTGACGAGTTGGATAAGTCCCTGCTGGTCGACCACGATAATGGAATCGGGGGCGGCTTCGAGCAAGCCGCGGAACTTTGCTTCGGCGCGTTCGCGCTCGGCAACGCGCTCCTCCAGGGATCGGTTGGCGGCCTGGAGTTGTTCCACCAGCGCGGCGTGCTCCAACTGGAGGGCGCCCTGCTCGCACAACAGGGCCAGCAGGTCCAGATCATCGCGGGAGAAGAGCGGAAGGTGCCGGAGTGCCAGGATGAGCATTCCCCAAGGCTTGAGGCTGCCAACGACCGGGACGAGGTACAGCGCCCGGGCCTCGGCCTGTGCCGCCCAGGTGTTCAGGTCCGGGTCCAACCGGTCGGGCAGGCGTATGTACATCGAACGCTGCTGCTCCCAGGAGCCTCGAATGGCGGGAGCGCTCTCCCCGGTGAGGGAGATCGACCAGGGGGCGGCTGGAGGCTCTGAGCGCAGGACGCCGGCAGCCTCATCCCAGCGAGCCAGGAGGGAAGAAGAAGCCCCCACCGAGTCGCGGGCTGCGGAGGGCAAAAGCTCGGAAAGGGTGGAACGGTCCGCTTCGCTTCCGGATAGCCGGCGAAGAAAGCCTTCCAGTTGATTAAGCTGGGAGAGGCGGCACAGCCAACGTGGTGGAGAAAACCCGAAATACCAGGCAATGCCCGAAAAAATGGCCAGGAATTGCAGGCCTGGCTCAAGGATGGATTGCAGCATGGGAGAGAGCGGTGCGCCTGTCCGCAGCAGCTCCACAACCAGGGAGATCAGAAAGATGAGGACGAGAAGGGCTGATCCAAGGGCTGCCATGCGCATCCGGCTGCCGGTGAAGCCGGGAAGCTGCCGGGCGCCGCGCAGGAGCAGGAGGGCCGCAGCGGTCTCGGAGGCAAGAACATACCCGAGGCCGATCACCACCGGCACCATGGGAAGGGCCTGCAGCAGTGCGAGGGAAACAAATGCCGGAACAAGCCCCATCAGCACCGGCTTCCAGACCAGGGGTGGAATGGGAGTCAAATAACGGGCGACCCTGAGCACGAGCCAGGGCTGGAGCAGAAGGGCGGACCAGAAGACCGGGGTGAGGCTGGAGGCGAGTTCGGGGGAGAGACGCTGGATATCCCGCGAAAGGATGGCAAGTGAAAGGATCAGAAAAACGAGGAAGATATCCCGACGAGCCTCGTCGGCTTGTTTTTTCCACCATATGAAGGTGCTCAGGGTGATATAAAAGTAAATGGCCTGGGCAAGGAATCTGAGAGAAGTCTCTAAAGTCATGGTCGCAACAAGCGGATCCCCTTAAAAACCCGGCATGATCGGTAAGGCAGGAACGAGGGGGCCGCGCCTGGCGTAGAGCCCGCCTCAGTAATTAAGAGTAATTATGTCTGAATTTGTGAAAAGATGCAAGCGATCCGACCGGGAAAAGGGAGAATGCCGGGGGCTACTTGTAATGTTTCTGTATGCCGCCGAAGCCGTACTGCTTGTTGAGGGCGGTCATCTTTATAAAGTAGCGCAGGCGCTTCTCGAATTCGGCGGGGCGGGAACGTGCTCCTTCGATGAAGGCCAGGCGGATGCGCTTATAGGAGTCGGTGAATTTCTGGTAGTGCTCCCAGGCTTCAGGGTCGGAGCGAATGGCCTCAAGAAGATCGGGTGCGGGGATGAACTTTTCCTCCAGGATACCCCGCACGGAGGCGAGTATCTCCCTGGTTAGGCTGCCACGGGAGGCCAGATAACGGAGACGCTCCTTGTTGGCCTGGGAATAGGCGCTGCCGGGTTTGCGAGGGCTGAAACGCTGGGCGGTACGGTCGGCATCCAGACTTTTGGCGGTGCTGTCAATCCATCCAAAGCAGAGGGCCTGTTCGACAGCGTCATTGTAGGAGATGCGGGGCCTGCCAGTATGAGCCTTGTAATAGACAAGCCAAATCTCCGGCTCCTTTTTATGATTCTTTCGGAGCCAACGGCGCCACTCGAAAGGGTCGGTTATGTGGAGGGTTTTTGTGATATTCATGAGAGCAAGAGAATTGTGGACCGGCGGGGAGAGGAGAACTGATTCATGGAAGGCGGTGGAACCGACTCTACATGGCCCGATTTTATCAGGCTCTGTGGCGCACTTGCAGCACTGCGATCTTGGTGGAGTGGTTGAAGGGTGCGGGGTCGGTGATGGACGGAGCGACACGCGTGGAGGAGAACCCGGTAATATCCTCAGGGACGGGGATGCGCTCGAGGAGGCGTAGAAAGCCATCCGAGCAGAGGGAATCGAGGGTTTTCGTGTAGGTTTCGCCTCCAACAAAGATGGCATTGTTTATGGCGACCAGCAGACCACCATCCTCGAGAAGAGGACGAACCTTGTTAATGAGCCGGGCGCTCTCGTGGACCTGGTCCACACGGCCTTTGGAGGTAGCGGAGAAG
>CAYMQX010000133.1:0-7582 GCA_964392495.1 uncultured Anaerolineaceae bacterium | reverse complement strand
CGGGCCGCGAAGGTCAAGGCAAAGCTCAAGATACAATCAAAGCCCGAGGAAGGAACCAAAATTGTTGTCACGGTCGCAAAAGATCAACCGCTCGGCCCCCCCAGACACAGGCGTTAAGTCGTCCCGGGTACGTATCCTCGTTGTGGATGATGAAAGGGTCCTCCGCGAGGGTGTTGCCACCATTCTTTCGCTGCAGCCCGATATGGAAGTCGTCGGAGAAGCCATGGATGGACTGCAGGCTGTACAGCTGGCGGGCAAGACCCGGCCGGATGTCATCCTGCTCGATCTGGTCATGCCGCATCAGGATGGCCTGACCACCATTCCCATCCTCAAGGAGATGCTGCCGGAAGCGCACATCCTCGTGCTGACCAGCTTCGATGCCAGCCATGACGCCTATCAGGCGATCAAGACCGGCGCGCTGGGCTACCTGCTGAAGGATTCCACAAGCACCCAGCTCCTTCAGGCCATACGCGATGTGGCCAACGGCCAGGCTTCGATCGCGCCGGCCATCGCCATGAAGGTGATCCACGAGATCGACCATCCCTCCCAGATGATGTACACCGCCGATCCCCTCACCAAGCGCGAGATGGAGACCCTCAAGCTGATCGCGCAGGGTCATACCAATGAAGAGATCGCCGCCATCATGGTGGTGCACGAACGCACAGTCGCCAAATACGTCACCAGCATCCTGCGCAAGCTGCAGTTGGCCAACCGGACCCAGGCGGCTTTGTACGCCATCCGCGAAGGGCTCACCGAGCCCAGGGACAGGGTATTGAGCCGGCGCGTTCATAGATAGAAATTTCGCAGCAGGAGAAAGGCCCGGGCAGTCCCGGGTCTTTCTGGTTTAAGCGGCATGCACAGGCAGGAGTTGAAGACTCATATCCCCGCATATCAATCTGCATACCCATAAAAAAAGCCTCTCCTTCGCGAATTGGGAGAGGCAGGATCGCGAAAATGAGGGCCGCAGGGCGAATTTCGCGATGGTCATATATGACCGTTAATCCATCCATCCCTGACACCCGGTCAAAAATAAACCGTCGCGTTTATAACATTGTGCCCATTGGATGCCCTATCTATAATACGAGCATCTTTGACCCGCATCATACACACCATCGGAGCCCAAGTTGTTTCTCGGAAAGCACGCAACCCCACTGGATCGAAATAGCCGCTTCACAGCTCCAACCCATTATACCCGGGATTTGGAACGCGGCGCCTATATCCTCCAGGGATTCGAGCGAAACCTGCTGGTGCTTCCCCCCGAAGCCTTTGAGACCCTGGTCCGCAGCATGACCGCCATGAACCTGGCCGATCCGCTGGTCCGTTCCCTGCTGAGATTAATGCTGGGGACCGCCCGCCCGGTAAGCCTGGATAAGAACAGCCGCCTTTCCCTGCCCGGAGAACTGAAGGAGTTCGCACAATTGGAGGGGGACGTGATCCTCGTCGGGCAGGGGGATTTCTTCGAGGTCTGGCAGCCTCATTTATGGGAGGAACAGGAAACTTTACTCAGGGACGCGCTGACCAACTCGAGCCGGTTTTCCACGCTCAACCTAACGACACGCTGACCATCACACAAATCCACACCTACAGGAATAAACAACGTGACCACTACAAAGAACATCCAGCCGCAGGAAGAAAAGAAGATCAAGGTCATGGTCGTGGAAGACCAGACTTTCGTACGCGAATGCATCCTGGCGATCCTGTCCTTCCAGCCTGACCTGGAGGTCGTCGGTGAAGCGGGCGATGGATTGGAGGCTGTGGAAGTCGCCCGCCTCTGCAACCCCGACGTGGTGGTTTTGGACATGGTGATGCCAAAACAGGATGGGCTGGCGACCATCCCCCAGCTTAAGGCCCTCAACCCGTCCGTGCGCATCCTTGTGCTGACCAGTTTCTCCGAGAGCGAGCGCGTCTACCAGGCCATCAAAGCCGGCGCCCTCGGATATATGCTGAAGGACGCCACCCGCCTGCAGTTGATCCAGTCCATCCGCGACGTTGCGAACGGGCAGCCTTCCATGCATCCCTCCATCGCCATGCGCGTCATCAGCGACTTCGACCCGCACAGCAATCCGACCTTTACCGGCGAACCCCTCACCCATCGCGAGCTGGAGACCCTGCAATTGATCGCCCGCGGGCTGAGCAACCAGGAGATCGCCGCAGAAATGGTCGTCCACGAGCGCACCATTGCCAAGTACGTGAGCAACATCCTGGACAAGCTGCAGGTCGCGAACCGCACCCAGGCCGCGCTGTATGCCATCCGCGAGGGGCTCTCACCGGTCCCCTCGCTGGTCTGAGCAGGCATAAATGGCACGGTCAATAATGACCAGAGCCCGTGCAGTAAATGGTCAATATTCGCAATCAAGATAATCGACATTCATGGATTTGAGAAAAAAGGGCAGACCCATACAATGGAAGCAATATTCTTCGCACCCGACAGACCAAAGGCGACCATGAAGAACCTCGAATACATTGCGGCGACCGACCTTGACCGTGCCTGGTTCAACTTCGAACTGGACCTGCCGCTCAAGCCGGACAAGAATGGGAAAGCCAATCCCTTCTATATCGACCGGCCCTCCAACCCGATCGCCGAGTTGAACGACGCACTCATGGCCGCCTTCTGGCGCCCCCCCAAATTCTTCTTCTCGGGGCATCGCGGCTGCGGCAAGTCCACCGAACTTCAGCATCTGCTGAGCAGCAGCCAGCTCTGCCGCAAATACTGGCCGATCCACTTCAGCATCCGCGAGGAGATGGATTATCTGGATATCGATTTCCGGGATGTGCTCCTGGCGATCGGCGGCAAGCTCTTCCGTGAATACAAGAAGAAGGGCGGCGAGCTTCCCGATCAGTTATTAAAGGAACTGAACAGTTGGAAAGGCCGGATGGAAAAGGAGATCTCCACCATCCTGGAAGGGCGGACTTCCTCCGAGTTGAGCGGCTCGGTCGATACCTTCTTCCTGAACGCCGGCCTCAAGATAAAACTGGAACCGGCGACACGCGTTGTCCTGCGGCAGGTCGTCGAGACCGACATCACCGGTTTGATCGCCCTGATCAACCACATCTCCGCCGCCATCTTCACCCAGGAACACCGCATCCCGCTGGTCATCATTGACGACATGGACAAGCCTCCGCTGGACAAGGCGCGGGCCATCTTCCATGACCGCCGGGAGATCATGATGCAGCCGAACTGCGCCATCGTGTACACCGTATCGAGCGCCCTCTTCTACAGCAAGGAGTTCGACGCGATCCGCGACCAGGCGCTGTTCCTCCCCAACATCCACCTGCACCCGCCGATGCAGCCTGAGGTCCACGAGGTATCGGGATATGAAACCTTGAAGGACTTCGTGCGGGTGCGGATGGATGAAAGCCTGATCGACCCTGAAGCCCTCGAGCTGGCTGTAACGTACAGCGGCGGGGTCTTCCGGGAAATGACCCGCATCATGCGCACCTCCATTGGACGGGCCCGCCGCCGCAAAGCCTGCAAGGTGGAGGCAGCCGACGTCGAAGCCACCGCCACCGAGATACGCAATGAGTACCGGCGCATCCTGGACCCTCAGGACATCAAGCTGCTCAAGCACATCATGGAAAACAACCGCCTTGAATACAGCGAGCGCATGACCGGCTTGATGCAGCTCCTCGCAGTCCTTGAATACCGGAATGGCGATAACTGGTGCGATGTGCACCCCGTCCTAAGGAAACTGCTCAATGGCTGAACCCTCCGTGCTCTCCCCTGTCCAGGCCGGTGCCCCTGACGAACGTCTGGAGATGCTCGTACAGGAACTGGAACTGGCGCTGCACTGGCAGCGGCCCTGCATCATGTTCGCGGTCTACAGCTCCGAGTATGTGCGCGCGGATGCCCAGGATCAACTTGAGAACGAGATCATCGACCTGGGCCGGGATGTGGAGCGGATCCACATCACGGACGCAAAAAAGGACGGGCTGTTCCATGCCCTTATGCAGTACGACTCCTTCGACGACCTGGTCTTTTTTGTCGAGGGGCTGCGCTGGGGGCAGGCGGAAGAGGCCAGTCTCTACGCTTCGCTGAATGAGAACCGCGAGCTCTTCCGCGAATATGGCCTGCGCATCGTTTTCTGGCTGACCGGAAACGAGATCACCGACCTGGCCCATACAGCGCCGGACTTCTGGGCGCTGCGTCACTGCATGGTCGATTTCACCGAATCCCCCACCCCTCAGCAGGTAATGCAGGAAGCCCTGGACTCGGCCTGGCAGGGGACCGGTGAATATGCCGATGAGTTCGACGACACCGATGAGAAGATCATGCTGCGCGAGTCCCTGCTCGATGAGGTCCCCAACCAGGCGGAATCCGGCTCGGTCCGTGCGAACCTGCTGCTGACCCTGGGGCTTCTGAACTGGCGCAAGGGCGACCTGGAAAAGGCGGACTCCCAACTGCGCGAAGCCCTCAAACTGGCTGTCCGGCTGCAGGATAACTGGTTCGAGGCCGAATGCTTCAATGCCGTGGCGCTGATCAAGAGCAGCATGGGGCGCAGCGACGACGCCATCGACGCCTACAAACAGGCCATCACCCTGGCGCCCGACCAGATCTTTGCCTGGAACAACCTGGGTAACCTGTGCATCAAGATCAACCGCAACGATGAAGCCCTGGTGACCTTTCTGAAGGCCGTGGAATGCAATCCCCGCGACCCGATCGCCTGGAATGGTCTGGGCACGGTCTATTTCCGCATCGGGTATGCAGATGACGCTGTAACCGCCTTCCGCAAGGCCATCCAGTTCATGCCCTCATTCGCACAGCCCTGGAACGGCCTGGGCGAGGTCTATGCCAGCGTTGGCCGCTTCGAAGATGCGATCCGGGCCTACCAGCAATCCATCCAGGTCAACGGCCAATACCTTGCCCCGTGGCTTCATCTTGGCGAGCTCTATGCCAGGCAGGACCGCCACCGGGACGCCGTGCGGGCGTACCAGCGGGCGCTGCAGCTCGATCCGCGCAACAGCCATGCCTGGAATGAACTGGGGTTAACCTTTACCAGCATGATGGACCATGAGGAGGCCGAGGAAGCCTTCACCAGGGCCATCGAGATCGACCGGGGACTGGGTGCAGCTTACAGCAATATGGCGCTGCTTCACACCCAGCAGGGCCGCTTCCAGGAGGCCGTCGCCATGCTGACCCGCAGCCTGGAACTCCTCAAGGACGATGCGGAAAAGGCCCTGGCATGGAACCGGCTGGGAGATGTCCGCCGGCAGATGAACCAATACGAGGCCGCCATGTTCGCCTATAAGAAGGCGGACTCGCTGCGGAATCACTCCGAAGTGGAGGCCTCCCCACAGGCTCTGCCCACCAACGAGGCCCCGGCGGCTGATGAGACCCCTGCCGCGATCCCGCAAGCGCAGGAGCCGGTGGAAGACCCGGCCCCCCGGCAGGAAGCCATCCCGGCCGCAGCCGAACCATTGGCACAGGAGGCTCCGTCTCAAGAAACCGGTGAAGCGGTGCAGCCGGAAGCCAACACGCAGGCTGCCCCCGCCTGGATCTTCGCATCCCCCACCGTTGAGACCCCGGAGCCGGTTCTCACGGAGGAGTATCAGATCGGGAGGGGAGAACTCGAAGTCACGACCCCTGCGAAAACCGCTCCGGTCGTAGAGCTCCCGTCCGGTCCCGATATGCCCGGCGAGGTGGTCGAGCCCGACACCGAAGAAATCACTGATGCCTTTGCCTGGAATGAAAAGGGCAACTATCACTTCCGCCGCGGCGACTTTGAACATGCCATGCAGGCCTATAACAAAGCCATCCAACTGGACCCCGCCCTGGGATGGCCTTACAGCAACCTGGCCCTGACCTGCATGGCAATGGGCAGCCCCGCCCAGGCGGTCCCCCTCTACAAGCAGGCGCTCGAGGTGCTGGTTTCGGACGACGAGAAAGCCGTGTGCTGGAATGACCTCGGAAATGCCTATCGCAGGTGCGGTGATTACAACAACGCTGCCGCATCCTACCAGAAGGCCGGCGAGCTGGACCCGGAGAACGCCGGAATGCGCGAAGACCACGAGACCTTCAAGCTTGGACCGGGGCGTGAGAGCGCCAGGGTGTGGAATGATCTGGGCGAGATCTTCTACAAAAGCAGCGATTATGCCGGGGCGGAGAATGCCTTCCGCCAGGCCATCCAGTTGGACGCCGGCTTCGCCTGGCCCTACAGCAACCTGGCCCGCACCCTGGCCGCCCAGGGACGCCACACTGAGGCCATCCCCTTCTTCCAGCAGAGTATTGCGCTCTTCACCAACAAGGATGACAGGGCCGTATCGTGGAACCGCCTGGGCAATACGTACCGGAAACTCAACGATTACGATAACGCCATCCACGCTTTCCAGGAAGCGGTGGCGCTGAACGACGATGGAATGGACCTGGTGACCCGGACCCGCTTCAGCTTGCTGAGCAATTGCTATGCGGAGTGAAAACACTGCTCTTCCATGGAGGAAAAAATGAGCAACTACGAGTTCTGGGATGAATTGGGAAAGATCTTTAACGCGGTCGTGGCTTATCAGGAAAAGTCGATCGAGTTTAACAAACGCTTTATCAATCCCTGGATCCATCTGGGAAACGTGTTTGATAAACAGGATCGGAATCGCGAAGCCGTGTCCGCCTACCAGAAAGCCGTTGAAATGGATCCCGGCAACGCGCAAAACTGGTGCGATCTCGGTGGCGCATACTTCCGCACCGAGGCTTACGATCAGGCCATCCACGCCTTCAAGAGGGCCATTGAGCTCAATCCCGAACTGGGATGGCCCTACAGCAACCTGGCGCTCACCTATGTGAGCCAGAACAACCACGAGCAGGCGGTCTTCCTCTATCAGAAGAGCATCGAGCTGCTCCGCGACGACAAGGACAAGGCCGTCTCGTGGAACCGTCTCGGCAACCTGTATCGCAAGATGAACGAGTACGATCTGGCGGTGGAGGCATTCCAGAAGGCCGATGAGCTCGACGGTGAGAACGCCGGCTTCCGCGATGATTTGGATGAGGTCCAGGCGGCGCCTGCCGCAGCCGAAGACCCTGCCGGACAACCGGTCGGTCCCATCGAACTGATCGTTCAGGAAAGCCAGGCCGAGGAAGCCGCCCGCGAGCTGGAGATGGATCCGCAGGATGAGCTCGCCGCCGAGGCCGAACAGGAAGCTCCCGCGATCGTCCCCGATGCGATCTCGCAAGCTGAGGTCCCGGCAGAAGCGGTCATTGACCAGGATGTGGTCCAGACCACCGAACAGTTGGGCCATCTGCCCGAGGAACTGGTGGTGGAGACTGCTCCTGTCGAGGCGGCCCCCGAACCCGGCGATGAGGTCTCTGTTCCGGTGGATGCAGAGTCCACAGTGAATGAAGCTGTGGTAGAGACGCCCTCCGAGGCCGCTGCCGAGGCTGAGATCACGGAACCCGTCGCCGTGGCTGAGCCCTCTGTGGATGAGGCGCTCGCGGAAGAGCCTTCCGCCCAGGAGGCTGACGCCGAAGCGGTGATAGAGATCGCTGAAGAAACCGCTGGGGCCGCTCCCGTTGAGATGGCCGCTGAAGCTCCTGCCGAGGTTCTGCCCGAGGCCGCTCCGGTTGAGGTGGCCGCTGAAGCTCCTGCCGAGGCCCAGC
>CAYMQX010000132.1:0-7597 GCA_964392495.1 uncultured Anaerolineaceae bacterium | reverse complement strand
CGTTGATCACCAACATCCGCCGGAAGCCCTGCCCCGCGGCCGAGCGGATCACATCCTCCAGCGCAGCCGTGAAGGTGCTCACGCGCAGGCTCAACGTGCCGGGGTAGGCAAGAAAATACGGCGAGATGCCGAAGTTCAGCGGTGGAGCGACGGGCACCCCGGTCTGCTGCGAAGCGGCATCGGCCAGCGCGGCGGGGATCTTGATATCCGTCAGCAGGCTGAGATAGGCATGTTGTTCGGTGGCGCCGGTGAGCAGGATCAGCCGGTCGTCCTGCTGGAGGTACCGTTCCACGTCCATCCAGGAGAGGTCTTCGAGTCGCATGGTCAAGGTCCGATCGTGGGGGTCTCAGTAGGGGTGGGAGGAATGGGCGTATCCGGCGGGGGAGGCGTATTGGTCGGCGGGGGTGTGATGGTGGGGGTGGCCGTGAGAGTCGGCGTGGGCGTGGGTGTCAACGGCAGGTCGATATTAAGCCGCGTGAAGCGCTGCACCTCGCCGTTCACGCCGGTCACGGTCAGCCGCAGCGTGACCACGCCATTTGTAAACGAAGAGAGGTCCCACAGGAAGAGTGTGGCATCGCGCACCGGGGTACGGCTCTCATTGAGCAGGGTCCAGCCTCCGGGCTGGTCACCGGAGCCGTACTCCAACCGCCAGGAGTCGAAGAGCCCGGTGGCATCGGCGGTACCGCGGATATCGAGTACCGGCGCGTTGATCGCCTGGCCGTCGGTCAGGGCGATGTTGATCAGCGGATGGGGGTCGTCCGCCCGGCATTCCCGATCGGGGGCAAAGTAGGGTTTGCGCGGCAGGCCCTGCTGGTCCAGCCAATCGCGCCCTTCGCCACTGCGCAGCCACTCGCGCGCCCAGGGGTCGGACACGTTGATCACGGTTTCATCGTCAACGAAATCCTTGCAGGCGTCGGAGGCCTCCAGCCCGGTCCATACATCGATGCGGGAACGGCGGATCAAGTCCTGACCCGCGGGAAGGGGAGGCTGGTCGGAGGCAAAGACTTCAGTGTACTGCTGCTTGCAGAAGGTGGAAGGCTCGGTGCCCGAAAGCGAGCAGACCACGCGGTCCACGATGCCGGGCGGGCGCGTGAATCCCCGGGGAGCCCCGTTGGTGAGATACGGGACGGCGAACTGCATGAACTGCGACCAGATGGGCGCGGCGCCCGTCAGGCCAGTGGTATTGACCATGGGGGTATAGTCGGCATTTCCCACCCATACCCCGGTCGTCAGATCGGGGGTATAGCCGAGAGTCCAATTATCCCTGAAATCGTTGGTGGTGCCGGTCTTGGCGGCCACCTGGAAGGGCAGGTTGAGCAGGGAATTGAGCCCGAACATCCAGGCGCGGCTCTGATTGTCCGAAAGGATGGAGGAGATCAGGTAGGCATGTTCGGGGCGCAGGACCTGTTCGCCAGGCCTGGGCTGGTACTCGTAGACCACGCTGCCCTGGAAATCCGTGATGCGCAGGATGGCGACCGGGGGGACGCGCTGGCCCCCGTTGGCGAACACGGAATAGGCGCCGGTCAACTCCAACAGGCTCACGTCGCCGCCGCCCAGCGTGAGGGCCAGGCCGTAGTCATCCCGGGTGAAGGTGGTAATGCCCAGCCGCTTTGCCATCTCGATCATGCCGCCCGGCCCGTAGATGCCCACAAAGTTGAGAGTCTTGACCGCCGGGATGTTGAAGGAATTGGAGAGCGCCACCCGGACGGTCACCGGGCCATGAAAACGCCCGTCATAGTTGACGGGAATATAAGGCGGGCGCGGGTCATTGGGATCGCCCGAGGGTGGGAACTCGGAGGGGACATCCCAGATGAGCGTGGAGGGGGTCCAACCCTTTTCAAAAGCCGCCACATAGGTGACGGGCTTGATGGAAGAGCCCGGCTGCCGTGTGGGACTGACCGCCATGTTGACCTGGCCGGAGATGGCATCATTGTAGAAATCGGGCGAGCCCACCATGGCGAGGATCTCGCCGGTGGAGGGGCGCAGAGCCACCAGGGCGCCGTTGTGGGCGTTATTGTCCACCAGAGCGGCCACCTGTTCGGTCACAAGGCGCTGGGCTTCATCCTGAAGGACCGGGTCGAGGCTGGTATAGATGGTGAACCCGGAACGGTAGATGGTCTGTGCGTCAAATTGTGCCTCCAAAAGCGAGCGCACATAGTTGACCCAGTGAGGGTAGCGGGTATTGATCTCCGGCGGGTGGAAATTGTAGGCTTTCATCTCATTGGCGGCATTGGAGGCCGCCAGAGGATCCACGCACACGGGGGTTGGGGAATTGCTGACACGGATGCAGTCCTGGGTGCGGCTCAGGTCGAACATCAGCACCAGCACCTGCTGCTGACGCAGCAGGGTGATCTCGGGGTTGACGTAAACATCATAGACGGCGGGGGATTGAGGCAGCCCTGCCAGGAAGGAGGCCTCGCCCAGAGTCAACTGCTCGGCGGTTTTCCCAAAGTAGGTCTCGGCGGCGGCCTCGACGCCGTAAGCCAGGTTCCCGTAATAGATCTCATTCAGGTAAAGTTCGAGGATCTCGTCCTTGGTGTAGCGGCGGGTGATCTCGGCAGCGAGGATGATCTCGCGCGCTTTACGGGTATAGGTTCGCTGGCTGCGCTCCTCCGGCGTGAGCAGCAGGGCGCGCGCCAACTGCTGCGTGATGGTGGAGGCCCCACCTCCCTGTCCACCGGTCGTATAGTTGTTCCACAGTGCGCGGAGGATGGCCCACAGGTCAAAACCCGGGTGGCTGTAGAAGTCCTTATCCTCGGTGGCGATGGTGGCTGCCAGCATGGTGGGCGAGATCTTCGCCAGCGGCACATAGGTGCGCCGCCCGGCGGTGGGATCGAGTATCTCGTACAGCAGGTTGCCGTTGCGGTCCAGGATGCGGGTGGTCTCGAACTGTGAGGCGCGGTTGCGCAGGTCGGCGACCGAGGGAAGCGTGCGGGCGATGGAGTAGTACTCGTAGAGCGCCAGCGATCCCAGGCACAGTCCGACGATCACAAGGACGAAGAGAGCGGCAACAAAAAGCCGCAGGAAGCAGCCCAATGCGCCTCTCCAGTTGAGGTTGTTGAGTTCCCGGTTGAGGTCAAAAGGGGGAAGGGTCCGCGCGGGGGGCGATGCCGGGGGCCGGGGAGGGACGGCGACCCTCCGGGCGGGGGCAGGGCGGCCGCCGGTGGGGCGCTCATAGGCAGCCGGGGTGACGCGCGTGCCCTCCACATCGATCTGATCGACGCGGCGGGGAAGGGGCATGTTGTCGCGGTCGAGGGCCGGGAGGTTCAGCGGAGGTGTCAGGCCGGAAGGCGGCAGGAGCGGGATGGGGGTGGAGTTCTTAGGCTGCCCGCCTGTCCCGGCAGGGAGGTCGGCCTTGGTCTCATCTTCCGAATCAAGCAGGCGGCGCAGTTTTTCGTCGGGATCTTCGTGTTCGAAATCCATGGTTCGTTACTGGGGTTTAGACGCTACAATCACCGTCCAGGTTCCCTTCATCACGGTCTCATCCTTCTGATTGCGGACGTCGAAATCTATGGTCACTGAGCCCCCATTCAGGCGGGGATAGGGCCGGGTCTCGGTCACCTTCAGCTCGGCATGGATCGTATCCCCAATGAAGACCGGCTTGGTGAATTTCCAGCCGTTGATCTCGCGGAAAGCGATCACCGTGCCCTCGAGGATACCGGTCCGCAGGGCCAGGCCGGAGGTGATCGAAAGACCCAGCAGCCCGTGTGCAATGCGCTGTCCAAAGGGGGAACTGGCGGCGTATTCTGCGTCGGTATGGAGCTGGTTGAAATCGCCCGAAAGCCCGGCAAAGGACACGATATCGCTCTCGGCGACGGTGCGGCCCACGGTCAGGATCTGCTGGCCCTCGTGAAAATCCTCATAATAAAGACCTGTCATGCTGGCGCCTCCTCGGGGGGAATCTTGCTGCCAGATTATACCCTTTGACCTCCCGTGCAACTGCCCGTACAATAGGGATATGCGCGACTGGTCTCTTGGCCCCGGAGACCCGCTGTACCTGACACTGGCAGCGGATTTCCGGATGTGCACCCCCAACTACACCAACGACCACATCTGGGTACTCGAGCCCGGCTCGGGTGAACCCCCCGCCTTCACTCTGAGGACGACCTACGGAATGAGGGCGCGTTCGATGCGCCTTTTTTTACGCTTCACCGAGAACGGCAGGAGCGTGCTGGACCCGGCCGCATTCTTCAGCCCACCCATCCTGCGCCGGTTCCATCCCAACTTTCTGGGGAGCGAGTTTTCGCCGTTGGAGAACCTGGAAGTCTCGGCGGAATACTGGGTGCCCGAATCAAACGCGCTGGCGGGGCGGATCACGGTGACGAACCGGAGCACGGCCATCCGCCAGGTACGTCTGGAGGTCTGTGCATCCCTGTCCCCGCTGGAGGGGCAGAGTATTACCGCCATCCAGCAGCAGCTCGTCAACGTGCTGGCCGGGCAGAGCGGGGGATTGTTCCCGGTGGTATTCATGACCGGCGGACCGAAGCACGGCCCCGGCCCCTACCCTTCCCTGGCGCTGGATATGGACCTGGGACCGGGGGCCACACGCCAATTCACCTTTGCCGAGGCGGCCTGCGCGACGCTGGCGGCCTCCTTTGAACTGGCGCGGCATACCGCCGCCCGCCCATGGGAGGCGGAGCGTGCCCGCATCGAACTGATGGACGCGGCCCATACCATCGACATCCGGACCGGGGACCAGGACTGGGATGCAGCGCTGGCCTACAGCCAGCGCGCCGCCCTGGGGCTGCTCTTCCGCGGTACACCACAACTGCCCTATACCAGCTTTGTCTCGGTACGCCAGCCCGACCACGGCTTTTCGCCCAAAGGCGATGGGACCGATTATGCACCCAGCTGGAGCGGCCAATCTCCGCTGGAGGCTTATTATCTCGCCAGCCTGCTGCCCGGGGTGCCAGCCATTGCCCGGGAGCTGCTCAGTAATTTTCTCAGCATCCAAACGGAGAACGGCGAAGTGGATTCGCACCCGGGGTTGGGCGGGCAGCGCAGCAAGCTGCTTGCCGCCCCCCTGCTGGCCGCCCTGGCCTGGCACGTCCACCAGACCTGTGAGGACCAGGCATTCCTTGAGGAGAGCCTCCCGCGGCTGCGAAATTTCTTCTGGTCCTGGTTTTCTCCGGCGCACGACCGTGACCGCGACGGGATCCCCGAATGGAACCACATCCTGCAGACAGGGTTCGAGGATAACCCTCTCTTCGATGTCTGGCACAGTTGGTCCCAGGGCGTGGACATCTCCACAGTCCAAACCCCGGCGTTGGGCTCCATGCTCTACAATGAAGCCGCCTGCCTGCTGCGCCTGATGCAGGCCCGGAGCAGCCTCGAGAAGGATGCCCTGCTCGAGGTCCAAGCCGGGACTCTGCGCACCGCGGTGGAGGCGGGCTGGAACGCTCCCGGCGCTTTGTATGCCTACCGGGACCGCGATACAGGTCTCACCAAATCCGGCCAGGTACTGGTACAGGGCGAGCCCGGAGAAACACAATTTCGACCCAAGGCAAGCTTTGGTTCGCCGGTCCGCCTGCTGATCGTAATCCAGAGCGGAGAGGGCGCCGCCGGGAAGCCGGTTGTGGAGATCAGTGAACTGATCACACGCGGCGAGGTGGAGGTGATCGATACCCCGGCCTTTCAATGGCGCAGCGGGGGGTTGGTGGCCACCAGCCAGCAGGTGTACAAGCGTGTCGGCCGCGTCAAGGTGCGCGGGTTGGGCAAAAACGATCGGGTCATCATCCGGAGCGTGGATTTGACCTCGGAAGATCAGACTCTGCTGCTGCCGCTCTGGGCAGGCATCCCGGAGGCGGCCCGGGCGCGGGCCATGCTCAGCCGTTCACTGCTGGAAGCCGACCGCTTTGACCGCCCCTTCGGCATTCCCAGCCTGCCCTCCCTCCCCTCACCCGAGGCAGAGGTGATCGGCATGAGCGTGCACATGCCCTGGAATCACATGATCGGCGAAGGGCTGCTGCGCTACGGGTTCCGGAGCGAGGCGACCCGGCTGCTCATGCACCTGATGAACGCGATCATCCCGAGCCTGAAACAGGCGCGCGCCTTCCATCAGCGCTATCACGCCGAGAACGGCGGAGGCATCGGGGAACGCAACGCCCTGAGCGGTTTTGCCCCGGTGGGGTTATTCCTCCAGTGCCTGGGCGTGAACATCCTCTCTCCCACCCGGGTACGACTGCAAGGGACAAACCCATTTCCCTGGCCGGTGCTACTCTGGTACAGAGGTCTCAAGGTGGAACGCGGCCTGGAGGCGACGGTCATTACGTTCCCCAACGGGGCCTCGGTCAACGTGACATCCAGTGATCCGACCCTTGTGACGGCTTAGCCCCCCCGCACAGGAGGAAACCATGTCAGCCTCATTCATCCTTGTCGAGCAGCGCGGAGCTGTGGGCCTGGTCATTTTGAACCGGCCCCAGGCCCTGAATGCCTTAAGCGAAGCCCTGCTTATAGAACTGATGGAGGCCTTACAGGCTTTTGATTCCGATGCGGCGGTACAAGCGATTGTGATAGCGGGCAGCGAAAAGGCCTTCGCAGCAGGCGCGGATATCAAGGAGATGGCGGACAAGGACGCGCGCGGCATGGCGGAGGGCAATCCGTTCGCAGCGTTCAAACGCATCCGGGACATTCAAAAGCCCATCGTGGCGGCAGTGTCGGGATGGGCACTGGGAGGCGGCTGCGAACTGGCCCTGGCCTGTGACCTGATCGTGGCCTCTGAGACTGCCCGTTTCGGGCTTCCGGAAGTGACGATCGGCGTCATCCCAGGGGCAGGCGGGACCCAGCTCCTGCCGCGCGCCCTGGGCACCCGCCTGGCCATGGAAATGATCCTGAACAACCGGGGCCTGACCGCCCGCGAAGCCCTGGAGTTTGGGATGGTGAACCGCGTGGTACCCCCGGAACGCTGCCTGGAGGAGGCCCTGGCCCTGGCCGGAGAGATCGCTTCGCGCGCTCCGCTGGCAGCGCGGCTTGCCAAACGGTTGATTCGCCGTTCGTTGGAGCAGCCTCTCAGCGCGGGCCTGGAGGAGGAGGAGCGGGAATTCTTCAGGCTCTTCGACACCGGGGACCAAAAAGAGGGGATGCGCGCCTTCATCGAGAAACGTCCGCCCCGCTGGCAGGGACACTAACCGGAGCGGGAGGGCTGCATGAGCGAGATCAACCTGATCCACCTGCGGAACAGCCTGCTGGCCCTCGAATTGGGGGACCATCCGGTCATCGTGCATGCCTCGCTAAAATCCCTGGGCTTCATACAGGGCGGCGCAGAAACAGTGGTGCGCGCCCTGACCGAGACCACCGCAGGAGTGCTGGTCCCCACCTTCACCTACAAGACCATGGTGACGCCGGGCGTGGGACCCGCCTATAACGGTATGAGCTATGGAAAGGAGAGCCAGTTGAACTCCCTGGCCGAGCCCTTCCAAAACGATATGCGCGTCGATCCCATGATCGGGATGCTCCCCGAAACGCTGCGACTGCACCCCGCTGCCCGCCGCACCCGGCATCCCATCCTTTCATTCGCCGGGATACGGGTCGACGAGGCGCTGGATTCCCAGACTCTCTACAACCCCCTGGCCCCCATCGGAAGGCTGGCCGAGCAGGG
>CAYMQX010000131.1:0-7635 GCA_964392495.1 uncultured Anaerolineaceae bacterium | reverse complement strand
GGATTGTCCAATGGCGAAGCTGTGGATCACATCATCCGAGGTCATTCTGAGCTTGAGCGGAACCCCGACCTGCGCCTTGATAACCTGTTGACTCCACCCGCCTTTTTCCGGTACCCGGGCATGTAAGAGGCTGTCCCTCTCGGTGAGGTGGATGCCCACGGGAACGCCGACTACGATCAATAACGCCAGGATAAGTAGCAGGCGGGCGGCGAATTCCGACCGGTTCATAACAGCAGCCATCCCATCATGAGTGTCACGATGAGCATATAAACGATGGTGGGTATGTAGGCAAGCCCATGCCTGGACATGTTTTTGACGGCCAGATTGGACGACCAGACCAGCCCTCCTGTCAACACCAGGGTTTGCAGCGGCGCTGCAAGCCATGTCAGCACAGGCTTCCATGTCATGGAGGCGCTCCCAAATAAATTCCAGCCCCAGCCGAACGGATCGGAAAGGGTCATCAGGATATAACTCGCGTTGCTGAGAACAAATGACAGGCTGAAAGCGATCCAGAATGCCAACCCAAGCGGGATCAGGGAAGAGGATATTTCGGAAAACACCTTTTTGCCCGGCATCTTGATCCGCTTGACGGCCGCGCCGAGCTTGATCGAGAGCCAGTATGCTCCGGGAAGGATCAGGAAAATGATGCCGGTAAACGCGGCGGAATAGAACAGCCAGGGACCTGAACCAATCTCATAAGCCGCGTGCTTGAGAAATCCCCAGGGGCCCAGAAGCACCCCCGCGTAGATCATGGCCGACCCCAGCATGATAAAGGCCTTTAGCGCTTCATCCAGCCGGGCGGAAGGTTTTTCCAGGTCGGTTCCCAAAGGCCGGAGGTTGATCGAGAGGTTGTTGGAGGGGCAGGTGCGCAGGCATTCAAGACATAACCCGCAGTAGGTATTTTTTTCCAGCCCGCCCGGGAACACATCCCAGGGGCAGCCATAGCCCTGTTCTGATCCGTTGTAGCAGGCTTTGCTCTTGCATTTCAGGCAGACCTCGCGCTCGCGGATGCGCAGCTCAATGGGCGCGCCCTGTGAGTACAGTCCGATGAAGCCGCCCACCGGGCACAGGTATCGACAGAAGGCCCGCCGTTCGAAGACGAGGCTCATGAGGATCGCCAGCGCCAGCATGGCCAGCAATATGACGGAGGTGACGAAAGGATCGGTCAATATCAGGGGAGAAAAAAGCGCCAACAACGTGAAGGCCAGGTTTTGCAGCCATATATTGCGGAGCGCCCTGGGCCAGCGATGCAATCGACGTGCCCCGACGGTTCCAGGTCCCAACAACCTGCCGCGTTGGAGCCATTCCCCCGGCAGGGGAATAGGGCAGATCGAGCACCACCCGCGCCCCAGCAGGGGAACCGCCGCAAGAATAAGCGCTGCCCACCAGGCGATCCATACGAACACGATCCCGAAGTTCCTGCTTCCAACCGGGGTCCCGATGAAACCGGCCAGGATGGCGAACAGGAATCCCGCCAGCATCACCAGCAGAATGGTCCACTGCGGCCAGCGCATGACCAATAGGCGGTTCAGACGAGGATTGGCGGTCAGGGAAATGCGGTTCATCAGATAAGGGAGGGGCGCTTCAGCAGGATCATGGACATGGCTGCCAGCGCGGCCAACCCCGAGCCGCGCAGGAAAGCCTCGTTTTGGCCGACCACAAGCTTCCCGATCATGAATGGATGCATGGCGCCGCAGGTCACGTTGCAGCGAAATCGGAAACTGCCTGGCCGGTCGGCTGTAAAGCTCAGTATCCCGGTTTTTCCGGGGTCGGAGGTGACGGATACGCCGTATCCATCCACATACAGCCCGTGAACCGAATCTGTGCTTGTCAGCTCAATGGTCACCAGGTCGCCCTGGTTGACATGGATTTCTCCGGGATCGTAGCTGAACTGGCTTGCGTCCACATGGATGCGGCGTTCACTGGGGAGGCCTGCACCCCGGGGGATGGGAGCAAAGGCGATCAGGACTCCCAATAACAACACAACCGCCAGGAACCATCGACGCTTTGTCACGTCCACAACCTAGGGGATGTTCGATGTGCCGTACTTTCCATAGGTATCATCGACATAAGCCTTGATATCCAGGGGGTTCTTGCCTTGACGAGTCAGCCTCATGGCATCCTGGGTGATGTCAACGCAGATGGAGCAGCCCAGGGCATGGTTGTCGAATTTCAGGCTTCCATCTGCATTCTGTACCGACACGTAACACGAATAGTTGGAGGTGTGACCAATGGAGCCGCAGCCGCAATAGCAGGGTATGGCCTGCATCACCTCCGGATTGGCCGCGGCGAATTGATAGGCCTGCTGTACGACCACCGGTGCAGACTGCACCTCAGGCGGCAGGTGTTCCATTCCAAGCATGGATAGGTCGCTTGTACCTTTCGCGGAACAGGCTGAAAGCCCGCTGGAGGCGAGGATCAGGATCATGATGGGAAAAACGAGCTTGCGCATCTGCATGAGTGGCCTCGGAATCTTATATTCTTTTCAGTGACCTGATTATAGGAGCAGCGGATGGCGAGGAATAGTGACAAAAGGCGCATGTAACACGTGCAATTACACCCATATTGTCCCAATTATTAATTCCAGATAAGAAGATGGATACTGGCCCTCTCTCCAGATTAAAGCTGACCTGAAAGATCGAGACTCTGAAGTCCCTTTAGATACTCCGGGTCCTGGTAACGCTGTGGGGAGAAGTCGTGCGAATAATTTGGGAGCCCGCCGCCTGTGACGTGCGCTGCCAACAATTCCCCCGCGCCGCACGCAGACATGATCCCGTAGCCTGAGAGGGCTCCCAAAACATAGGCCCCCTCGATCTCCAGTGGACCGGCCAGCAGGCGGTTTTCTGGAGTTTTCGTATAGAAACCGCCATCCAATTGCGGCCGGGGCATTCGCTTAAAGTACTCTCGCATTCGTGGCAGCATGGTGGCGATACCCCTGAGCGCAATTTCTGGATACATCTCGTCCAGGGCGGGCGGCCACGCGGGTTCCAGCAGCTTTGTCTGGTATTCCCAGAGCAGGATGATGTTCTGACTGTCGGGCCCGCCTTCCGGACGGGTATGCGCGCCGGAGGGGAATGGATCGGTGAGCCAGCGCGAAGAGGGGTCTCCAGCCAGCACCTCCCGTTCCTCCGCCTCCCAGGGCAGGGTTTGGACATCGTCCCAGATCAAAAGAGGCGCCTCCCTCCCCACGACCCCGAGGCTATCCTTGATCACGACTTTGAGGTGAAGCTCTGTATGGACCGGCAGATCGATCCCCATTAAACCATTGACCGATCCAAGAAATGGGCCCGCGGCATTGATAAAGAGGGGGCTTGAAACCCTTTCACCTGAAGCAAGCCTGACGCCCTGAATCCGCCCTTGATGGATCTCCACAGCCTCCAGACGGCCGCTGAGAAAGCCTGCTCCCCGAATGCGCGCTTGCTCCAATAGGTACATGCCCAGTTGTTGGGCGCTGAGCCAGCCTGCCCGGCGGGCATGCAATGCTGCCAGGGCTTTTTCTGTGAGATAGGGGTAGTAACGGTGGATCAATTCAGAGCCGATCAGCAGGTCGGCGCCTTCCTGCTCTTCATGGAAGCCCTCCGGGGAGGGAGCCTGGTAGTTTGAGGACAGGTCCTCATGTGTACGAAGCTCGCCTGCACCCAGGCTGGAGGTTTTCCGGGCGCGCTCCGTCAGTTCTGGGATCTTGCCCTCGTCCCCGGTTACATACAGATATCCTCGCCGGTTGAGGTGAAAAATATTGCCGCTATTATCGGCAAACTGCTCCATCAGATCGATGGAGCGGTTCATAAGCCCCAACATGGCGGGATCGGGCCACCAGTTGCGGTAGCATTCGGTGGACCGGTCACTGGTGAACGAGAGCGGCGGCCGCTCATCCACCAGCAGGATATTCCGCAGCCCCGCGCGGCTCAGAAAAAACGCTGCGCTGGCGCCCGCGATCCCTGCCCCGCAGATGATCGCGTCATGCGTGGATGTCATGATTTTGAGAATTTTTCAGCTAGCTGCTCCGTTGAAGGTTCCACCATGACCGATCCGTCCGGGAAAATGATGGTCGGCACGGAGCGCAGACCATTGTTCACCTGTTTGACGAAATTCGCGCCCTCCGCGTCTTCATCCACATTGACCATTTTATACATGATGTGCTGCCGTTCCATGAAAAATTTTGCCCGCCGGCAGTCCGGGCACCAATCCACCGCATACATCACAATGCTCTGCGGCTGCAAGGTATACAGATCATCGCTCATGCTGCCCTCCCGATGCTGAAGTATTGTGGATTATCACACAATTTGGATAAGACTGGTATGGATGGGATGTCAGGTTCTGGAGGTGTCTTATTTCCTGTTTCGTCGGGATCCCCCCCGATTCTAAAAACAGACCTGAATCCTCGGGAAAACCAGGCGAGCATCCGGTTTCAGGATGCCGGTTTCCTCCCGGCAAATTTGTCATATTCTTTCAATAGGGGGAAGGGCTTTTCTAGCGTAAGATTGAAGCGTGATCAATCCCTATACAAGATCGCTGCAGGTGGCTCTTGCCATGGGACCGGCTTCGGATTCCGATGCCATTCTGCAGCGTTTGTCTCAAAATGAAACAAGCGGACTTCAATTCAGCCGCATCGGCAGCCTGGAGTCTCTGGCCATGCCTCGTGGTCAGATCGCCTGGGAACTGCTCCTGGCAGAATTTGACTTTCCCGGCCTGCTTTGGAAGCTGGAGAATGGCGGTATTCAGTGCCCCATCGTGGTGCTCGTCGAACCGCGCCGCGAAAAGGAAGCGCTTGAGATGCTGGAATCCGGGAAAATCTCGGATTATGTATTAACCAGCCAGGCGCAGTTAAAGCGTCTTCCCCTGGTATTGAAAGCGGCCGCGGCTCGCAGGCGCATCAGAGGAGATTGGCGCGCGGACGGGCGGCGAGGCGTTCTCCAGGAGGCCGTTTATCAGATCGCAGAAGCCTCCGAGAAGGCCGAGTCGTTGGATGCGCTCCTGCCGCACATCCATGAGATCGTTGGCCGCGTCATGCCGGCCGGGAACTTCTATATTGCCCTGTATGATCCGGATGCAGACACCCTCAGTTTTCCCTACTTCGTGGATGAGCAGGAAGAACTGGTGGAAACCAGTTATAAGGCCGGTCGGGGTCTGACGGAATACGTTCTTCGCAGTGGCAAGTCCCTGCTGGTGACAAAGAATTCACAACTGCGGTTGGCGATCTCCGGCGAGGTGGATGGCGTCGGCCCACCTTCCGAGATCTGGCTGGGCGTTCCTCTGATCGTGGACGGAAGCTCCATGGGCGTGATGGTGGTGCAGCACTATTCCGACCCGGATGCCTATGGCGAGATCGAGCAGCGCATGCTGGAATTTGTCTCGTCGCAGGTGGCCATGGTCATCCGCCGCAAGCAGGATCAGGATGCCCTGCGGCGAAGCGAGGAGCGCTATCGTGGGGTATTCGAAAATACTCATGTAGGCCTGGGGCGGCTCACACTGCAGGGAAGGTTTGTGCTTGCCAACCCGGCTCTGATCCAGATGATGGGATGCGCCAGTTTGGAAGAACTTCAAAAATTGGAGCTGGCTGGAGGCGTCGGAGCCTCGGCTGAATCCCGGCAGTTCTTCATTGATCGGTTGAAGAAGGAAAGTGAAGTCCGGGGTTTCGAATCCGCATGGAGAAAAGCCGACGGTTCCACGATCTTCGTGCGCGAGGATGCTTACCTGGTGCGGGATTCAGAGGGACAACCCCTCTATTATGAGTCGCTGGTGGAGGACGTCAGTGAGCGGCGCCGTGCCGAGCTTGCACTGCATGAAAAAGTTATTGCCCTGCAATCCCTTGCCGAAATCGACCGGGAGGTATTGGCCGCTGATAACCCACAGGCTATTTTGGATCTGGTATGCCACCGCACCGCACGCTTGCTGCATGTTCCCAGGGCCGTGATCCTGACAGGTGAGGACTTCCCACACAATTTCGTGGTTGCGACTTTTGGATTTGAGGACCCGGAGATATTGAAAACCAGGCTTGCGAAGGCTGCTGGGGATGCCTCTCAGGGCCGCCTGGACGCCATATCCATTACGGATTTTCCCCCCACCAACCCCGTGATGAAAGAGATTGCAGGTATGGGGGTGCAGGCCGCGGTCGGTGAGCCCTTCTTCACGGACAGCGGATTAAAGGGCACCCTGATGGCCATGGATGACCGGCCGCGCCGCTGGACGGGTGACGAGATCCAAATGATCCGGCTGCTCGCCGGCCAGGTCGCCCTCGCTCTGGAGAAGATCCGGCTGCTGAATTCTGCGCGGCGCCGGGCGAATGAATTTGCCGGGCTACTGCAGGTGGCTGGCGGGTTGATGGGCCGCCGCGATACACCCAGCCTGCTCTCCCTGGTTGTTGAGCAGGCCGCAGGTCTATATCAGGCTTCCAATGCCTTTATTTATATGTTCGATGAGAAAAAACAGGAGGTGAGACTGGAGGTCTCTTCATCTGCCGCATCCAGTATCGGCGTTTCGCTGAAGCTGGGTGAGGGTCTGGCAGGCCGGGTCGCGCAGACCAGAGAGCCGGTTATTGTAAAGGACTACCAGAACTGGAAGGAGCGCGACCCGGGGTTGGATGGGCGGCAGGTGCGCGGGGTCATCGAGGTACCCATGTTGTACGATGACGACCTGATCGGGATCCTGGGGGTGGAATCCGATGCTTCGGATCGGGTATTTAATCAGGAGGATCTCGGTTTGCTCTCGCTGCTGGCGGAACAGGCCGCCAGCGCCATTTCCAATGCCCGCTTGTTTTCCCGCCTTCAGGACCGTAACCGTGAGTTGGACCGTCTCTCCCGGGTCTCCAGTCTGCTCCTGGCCAGTGTATCCAGTGACGCCCCTTCGCTTTGCCGATCGATCGCAGAGTTGTTGGTTTCCGAGTTCAATTATTCCAATTGCAGCGTCTGGCTGGTGGCGGAGGATGGACTGACCCTGACTTGCGGGGCCGCCGCCGGGCCTTTCAGCGGGCAGATCCAAACCTGTCTCCTCACCACCCACGGACCGGGCGTTATTGCCAGGTCTCTGCGCCTCAACACCTCCATAAATCTGGGAGACGTTGGCTTGTCGGCGGACTATATTCCCAGTTGGGGTGGAGCGCGCTCTGAACTTTCCGTTCCCATGCGTTCGGAGGAGCGCCCGATCGGTGTGATCGACCTGCAGAGCGACGAGTTGGAGGCTTATGGACCGGAGGATGTCCGGCTGCTCGAACTGATCGCCTCACGCGCTGCTCTGATGCTCGAGCACGTTTACCTCTACCAGCAGACAGAACACCGCCTTCAGCAATTAACGGTGCTCTCGAATATTGATGCGGCCATCGCCTCCAGCCTGGATCTGCAGGTGACGCTTAACATCCTGGTTTCCCAGATATCCATGCATCTTCGCGCAGATGCGGTGGATGTTTTGCTTTTCAATCCGCATCTCCAAATGCTGGAATATGTCATAGGACGGGGTTTTCGCGGCACAGGTGTACGGCGCATCTCCCTCCTGCTGGGGGAGGACCAGGCAGGCCGTGCTGCCATGGATCGAAACGTCGTGAGCGTGGTCGACCTGGGTTCTTCCCAGGTTTCGCTCTCACGGCCCGAGCGCATCGCCGGGGAGGACTTTGTTTCCATGTTTGCCGTGCCTCTCATTGCG
>CAYMQX010000130.1:0-7658 GCA_964392495.1 uncultured Anaerolineaceae bacterium | reverse complement strand
CTCTTCTGGAACCCCTCCTTCTTTTCGCAGTTCTGTCCGCTGGTCCTCTCCAGCGAGGCCTGCGGCCTGGGATACGCTCACATGGCGCCTGCCGAACAGCTCATCTTGCGGCAGGCCCTGGTCAGCTCGGTCAATGCCGCCTGCGCAGACTGCCCCCTGGGGCTTGACCTCAGCCAGGCCGATTTCTCGATCAGCGTCTTTGCGCACACCATGCTCGCCAATTGCGAACAGACCGGGCGTGTCGTCCGCAACCTGACCGGTGAAGCCCCCGGGCTTTCCGCTTCCTATGAGGACCTGTGGAAGTTCACATTGGTCAACTACAACGCGGGAGCGGGCTGTCTCGGGGATGCCATCGAAGGCGCCCAACTCCAGGGCTTGGACCTGACCTGGGATAATATTGCCCCCTTCCTGCCCGGCTCCTGTACCGGAGCCATTGATTACGTCAACGACATCGCAAAATAACCGCCCCGGATTCCGCCAGCCGCCCCCTCTCCATGCCGAGCGGGGTTTTTATTTTTTAGCGGTCGCCCACATAAGTTCAGTTCTCGCGCTGATCGTCGCGAAGAGCGGAGCGAAGCACAGGTGAAGCGCCTCTCCGCAGCACACTTCGTCCCCGGAAGGGAGCGGATTTGGGGAGACTGAGGGGGTCGGCTTGTGCTAAACTACATGGTGCTGCATCATATACTTTGCTCTTTATTGGAAGATCAGCCTGCGGTCCCTATACGGAAATATAACTTTTTTTGAGACATACGGTAAACCAATAATGCAGGGGCATATCCATCTGTGGAGGTTCCAATGCTGACTCTTGCCGAAAAGCTGCTGTTCCTCGCGGCAGTGCTCGTCTCCCTCTATTACACCTGGCGCGGGGTGCGGGGCATCCTCCGAAACATCTCCAGCGGGCATGGAAAAGTGGATTGGTCACTGCCCTGGAAGCGGCTTGCGGCGCTCATCTACAAGGTGGGCCTCTTCCAGCCGGTCTTCCGCTTCCGCCTCGGGCCCAGCATCCTGCACGCGCTGATCGGCTGGGGCTTCCTGCTCTTCCTGCTTGTCAACCTCAACGATGTGGTCTATGGCTTCACCGGCTTTGGCCTGTTGGACCAGGCTGGCAGGGCCGGCGACTTCTACCGCCTGCTGGCGGACTTCGCCAACACCGCCATTCTGGTGGGCATCCTGGGTATGGTGATCCGCCGCTTCGTCCTCCGCCCCTCCACACTGACCGCCCGCTCCACGACTCTGCTCGATCCCCGCGCCCGCTCCGGCATCCTGCGGGATTCCGCCATTGTGGCAGGCTTCATCTTCATCCATAACGCCGCCCGTCTGCTGGGCGAATCCTTTCGCCTGGCCTCGGAGGCCCGCCTCGATCCCTGGCAGCCGGTCGTCTCCTCGGTCGCCTCCCTCTGGTCCGGGGCGCAGTCCGGCGCGTTGGTCACGGGTGAGCACCTGATGTTCTGGCTTTCTCTCGGCGCGGTGGTGGCATTCCTGCCCTATTTCCCCTATTCCAAGCATATCCATCTTTTCTTCGCGCCCATCAACTTCGCCCTCAAACCGGAGCGTCGTTCCATCGGAGAGTTGAGCTTCATCAACCTGGAGGACCAGTCCATCGAGCAGTTCGGCGCGGCCCGCATGCAGGACCTCGGCTGGGAGCAGATCATGGACAGCTACGCCTGCATCATGTGCTTCCGCTGTCAGGAGGTCTGCCCGGCCTACAACACCGGCAAGATACTCTCCCCCGCGGCCCTCGAGATCAACAAGCGTTATCATCTTAACCGGGGCGGCGCCGCGGATGTGTCCATGCTCGACCTGATCCCGGCGGAGGCCGTCTGGGCCTGCACCGCTTGCGCGGCCTGCATTGATATCTGCCCGGTGGGCAACGAGCCCATGCGCGACATCCTGGATGTACGCCGCAACCTGTCCATGATGGAGAGCGCCTTCCCCAGGCAGCTCGAGCCCGCCTTCAAGGGCATGGAACGCAATATGAACCCCTGGAACGTCAGCCAGGCCGACCGCCTGAAGTGGGCCGAGGGTCTCCAGGTCCCCACCATCGAGCAGAACCCCGAGCCGGATATTCTCTGGTGGGTGGGCTGCGCGCCCGCCACCGATGTGCGCGCCCGCAAGACCGCCCAGGCCTTTGCCAGGATCCTCAACGCGGCGGGCGTGAATTTCGCCGTGCTTGGGCGCAGTGAGCAGTGCACCGGCGACCCCGCCCGGCGCGCCGGGCGCGAGGACATCTTCTTCGGGCTGGCCTCGGCCAATGTGGAGATCCTCAACGCGGTGGCGCCCAAACGCATCGTGACCACCTGCCCGCACTGCCTGCATACCATCAAGAATGAATATCCGGCTTTCGGCGGGAATTACACCGTCATCCATCACACCCAGCTCATCAATGAACTGGTGGGCGCAGGCAAGCTCCAGCTTTCGGCATCACCGGATACATACACCATCACCTTTCATGACCCCTGCTACCTGGGACGCCACAATGGCATACTGGAGGCACCCCGGCAGGTCCTTAAGGAGGCGGGCGTTCTCACCATCGAGATGCCCCGCAGCGGACGCAAATCCTTCTGCTGCGGCGCGGGCGGCGCCCAGATGTGGAAGGAGGAGGAGCCCGGTGATGAGCGCATCAATGCAAGGCGCTTCTCCGAAGCCAAAGCGACCGGCGCATCCACCCTCGCTGTGGGCTGCCCCTTCTGCATGACCATGCTGACCGATGCTGCCCGCGCCGGGAATGGCGGCATGCAGGTCCGCGATATCGCCGAGATCGTCGCCGAACGCATTCCATAATCAAAGCGTCCCCCCTTTTCCGGGAGGAAAAGGGGTCCACTACAAGATCCGCAGGAGGCGCCTCGCTCCGTTCAGCGCGAGAGTCGCATGAGCAGAGCCTCTCCCCCTTTCAGCAAATCCCATCTTCCAAGTCTCGTTCCCCATCCGCTCCGCTTCGGGGACGATGTACGCGCCAGGGCCGGTCCGGTTGTGGACCGGGCCTGGCGAAGCAGTCCCATAATTTCCAAGTGATTTTCCCTGTTTTTTTCATGTGATTTCCTCTGTAAAAGTATGCCCCCTCGCAGTATGTGTTTCGAATCATTTTTATTTTCCGTTATAATCCCGATGGATTAACTCTTATTAACCATAGGAGAGAGACATGCCCCAATTGCAGGGCTCTATTGCGCTGCCCCTTCCCCGGGAAGAGATCCTTAACGATTACCGCCTGGCCTACCGGAGCCGCCAGGCCTCGCTGATCGGCCGCCGGGAGGTGCTAAGCGGCAAGGCCAAGTTCGGCATCTTTGGGGACGGGAAGGAACTCGCCAACCTTGCCATAGCCCGCACTTTCCGCAAGGGGGATTGGCGCTCCGGTTACTACCGCGACCAGACCTGGATGTTCTTCCTGGGGGTGATGACCATCCAGCAATTCTTCGCCCAGTTGTATGCCCATGCCGATCTCGCGGCCGAGCCCAATACTTCGGGGCGGGGCATGAACGCCCACTTCGCCTCCCGCTACCTCGCCGCCGACGGCTCCTGGCTCGACCAGACCGCCCTCTACAACGTGGCCGCGGATGTCTCCCCCACCGGCACGCAGATGCCGCGCACCGTGGGCCTGGCCTATGCCTCCGTCCTTTACCGCACCCTCCCGGAGCTGAAGCGCTTCCCCGGCTTTTCTCATAACGGCGATGAGATCGCCTTTGCCACGATCGGGAACGCCTCCACCGCTGAGGGCATGTTCTGGGAATCCGTCAACGCCATCGGGGTGCTCAAGGCGCCCGCCATTCTCACCGTTTACGATGACGGCTACGGCATCTCGGTGCCCAACCAGTTCCAGATGGTCAAGGAAAATATCGGGACCATCCTCAGTGGTTTCCAGCGCGACCCCTGCCCCGATGAGGACTGCATGCGCGGCTATGACTTGTACTCGGTGCGGGCCTGGGACTACCCCGCCCTGCTGGAGACCTACTCCAGGGCTGCAGCCACCGCGCGCGAGTTTCACATACCCGCCCTGGTGCATGTGACCGAGGTCACCCAGCCTCAAGGCCACTCCACCTCCGGGAGCCATGAGCGCTATAAAACCCCCGAACGGTTGCAGTTCGAGCGGGAGTTCGATTGCATGACCCGCATGCGCCACTGGATCATCGAAACGGAAGCCTCCGGCGAAGAGGAGCTTGCCGCCTTTGAGAACGAGGACCGGGAGACCGTTGAGGGGCTCCGCCGCCTCGCCTGGGATGCGTATCTCACCCCCATCCTTGAAGAGCGCGACCAGGTGACCGACATCCTGGACGAACTCGCAGGCAGTTCCCCGCAGGCCGCGGCGCTGAAGGAGATCCGCGACCGGCTGGCCGGCCTTCCCTCGATCACCCGGCGGGATATTCATGCCGCCACGCACGAAGCCCTGCGCCGCATGCGTGAGGAGCACCATCCATCCAAACAGGTCCTTGTGGAGTGGAAAAACGCCCAGGACCGGATCAACCGCGAGCGTTACAGCTCGCACCTCTACACCGGCCTCGCCCTTCAGGTCCCCACGGTCGCGCCGGTGTATTCCGAGGCCTCCCCCACCGTGATGGGCTTCGAGGTGATGAACGCGGCGTTCGACCGCCTGCTGGAGCGCGACCCCCGCATCATCGCCTTCGGTGAGGATGTTGGTCTGCTGGGGGATGTCAACCAGGGCTTCAAAGGCATGCAGGAGAAATACGGCGAGTGGCGGGTGAGCGATACCGGCATCCGCGAGGCCACCATCCTCGGGCAGGCCATCGGCATGGCCATGCGCGGGCTGAGGCCCATCTGCGAGATACAGTATCTCGATTACCTGCTCTACGCCCTTCAGATCATGTCCGATGACCTGGCGACCCTCTCCTGGCGCACCGCCGGCGGGCAAAAGGCCCCTGTCATTGTGCGGACGCGCGGCCACCGCCTGGAGGGCATCTGGCACTCCGGCTCACTCATGTCGGGCATCCTGAACCTGGTGCGCGGCATGTATGTCCTTGTGCCTCGCGATATGACCCGCGCGGCCGGGTTTTACAACACCCTCCTGCAGGCCGACGAGCCCGCCATCATCGTGGAGGTGCTGAACGGCTACCGCCTCAAGGAGCGGCTGCCCGATAACATCGGTGAATACACCACCCCGCTGGGCATCCCCGAGGTCATCCGCCCCGGCCGCGACCTGACCCTGGTGACCTATGGCGCTTGCTGCCGGGTGGCCCTCGAGGCTGCCTCCAAGTTGAGCGAGGCCGGCATCGAGGCCGAGGTGATCGACGTCCAGTCCCTGCTCCCCTTTGACCTGCATGGGGTCATCCTCAAATCCCTGGAAAGGACCTCGCGCATCCTGTTCGTGGATGAGGATGTTCCGGGAGGGGCCTCGGCCTACATGCTGCAGGAGGTTCTGGAGAAGCAGGGCGGCTATTTCCACCTCGATTCTGCGCCCCGCACGCTCACCGGCCAGGCCCATCGCCCGGCCTATGGCAGCGATGGAGATTACTGGTCGAAGCCCAATCCCGAAACGGTCTTCGATGCGGTCTATGACATGATGCACGAGGTTGACCCGGGGCGTTTCCCGGCGATCCAATAGATTTTTGGCGAGGAAAAATGGCAACCAAGGTACTGGTACCGCTTTTAGGTGAGGGTGTGGAAGAGGTCACGGTCATCAAATGGCTCAAGCAGGAGGGCGAACCGGTCAAAGAGCTGGAGCCTCTCCTGGAGGTGAACACCGACAAGGTGGATACTGAGATCCCGGCACCAGCGGCCGGGACCGTATTAAAGATCATGCTGCCGGAAGGCACACCCGCCAAAGTGGGCCAGGTGCTGGCCTTCATCGGACGGCCTGGCGAGGCGCTGGAGGAACAGCCCGCCCCTGCACCGGCTGATAACGCCCCGGTCATCCAGAAGGCGTCCATCCCTGAACCGGTGACTGCCCCCGCACGGGAGTTGGGCTTCATCTCCCCGGTCGTGGCAAGGGTCGCTGCGGAACACGGGGTGGACCTCCGGCAGGTGGCCGGGACGGGGCTGAACGGACGCATCACCAAGAACGACGTACTCACCTTCATCGAAGCCCCCATCAGGGAGCAGGTTTCAGGCGCCTCTGCGCCTCAACCCGCCCCCTCTGCCGGCGACCAGCTTATCAAGCACAGCCTCATCCGCCGGCAGATCGCGGAACACATGCTGCATTCCCGGCAGACCGCGCCTCACGTCCTGACGGTCATGGAGGCTGACATGAGCCGGGTGGTTAAGCACCGCCTTGCCCACAAGGAAGCCTTCTCCCGCGACGATGTCAAGCTCACGTTCACGCCCTATTTTCTGCTTGCCATTGTGGAAGCCCTCAAAGCCTATCCCCAGGCCAACTCCTCCTGGAGGGAGGAAGGCCTGCTGGTCCACCGCGCCATTAATCTTGGGATGGCCACCTCGCTGGGCGAGGAGGGGCTGATCGTCCCGGTCATCAAAAATGCCGACAATTTGTCGCTCCTGGCGATGGCGCGCGCCGTCACCGACCTGTCCGGGCGCGCCCGCGCCAAAAAACTCCAGCCCGAGGATGTTCGGGGCGGGACCTTTACGCTGACCAATCACGGCGTCAGCGGGTCGCTGCTCGCCTTCCCGATCATCAACCAGCCCCAGAGCGGGATCCTGGGGGTGGGCGCCCTGCAGAAGCGCGTCGTGGTCATTGAGGATGCCATCGCCATCCGGCCGATGGTGTACCTGTCCTTCGTCTTCGATCACCGCGTCCTCGATGGAGCCTCCGCCGATTGGTTCCTGATGAAGGTCAAGGATACCCTCGAGAGTTGGGCTCTCTGAGACCCGCCGAAGCTCCAAAAAAACTGGGTGAAACTCGCGCTGAACGGAGCGAACATCCTCCCCGAACCGGAGCGGAGGGGAAGCGCCTCCCGTGGACCTATCCCCTCCGCCTCCGAACCCACCGCCCGGATCCGCGCTCCATTGCCCGTCCCTTTTTTCGTGTGTTTTGTGTCTTTCGTGGTTTGCCTCCCTTCGCTTTTTCGTGGTCTATCTCCCTCTCTCCCACTGCCCTCGCACCCCCTTCCCCTGATACCGGCGTACCCGTCGGACATCGTCTCATAGCAAAGCGGAGGAATTTGGGAGAGGGCCGGGGTGGGGGTCCTTTCGCCTCCGCCCGAGACTCCGCGCGCCGCGCAGCCCTCTCGCACCCGAAACAGGAGAAGGCTATACGAGTCTCTTCGGAGAGGGCTGCCTCTCCCTCCACAGGCTGAGAGGGTGCTTCGCGAATACCTTCGCTGACCTCCCATATCATTGGATACGATGGATCGAATCAATCACCCGCTTGACGCTGTCGAACCAGTATTTTCTGTATCTTTCTGCAAGATGCTGGCGGTCTTCGGTGAACAAGGAAACATGTACCGATACCTCCAAACCGTTATGGTGGAACACCTTTGGGCGGTCATGTTCTTCAAACAGGGCGCAATAACCATCCACCTTGTGCTCGTACTCGGTCCTGCCGGTCCCTTTCGGATCAATGAAAAGGATGTGATAACGATTGCCCTTTTGCAGCCAGAAGATGAAATCGGGCTTGAAGTTGGCGATCCGATTCTCGATCGGATAATAAAAGGGAATCGCGATCTCGTCCGTGGTCTCGTCCACACGGCTGAACAGCCACCAGTCAAAGCTTCTGAAGAGATTGTCTTTTATCCTGAGGTAATCTTCCAGGGCGC
>CAYMQX010000129.1:0-7704 GCA_964392495.1 uncultured Anaerolineaceae bacterium | reverse complement strand
GGAACCTGGGTTCGGCGAGTATAGCATAGTAAAATCGGGAGATGGGATTGGACATCTCACGAGTTCGCGCCCTGTGTTTCGATATTGACGGAACGTTGAGCGATACCGATGACGTGTATGTTCAAAGGCTGATCCCCCTCCTGCCGAACTGGCTCTTCAAAGATCCGGCCCATGCGGCCCGGCGGCTTGTCATGTGGTCGGAGGCGCCTGCCAACGGGCTGTTCGGCCTCGCCGACCGGCTGGGAGTGGACGACGAGATGGGGGCGTTCCTGGATTGGTTCTACCGCCACCGGAAGCACCCGCCTGCGATGCTCCTGCTGGTGCCGGGTATCCGTGAAATGCTGGAAAGGCTGAGGGGTTTTTTCCCGCTTTCAGTCGTGAGTGCGCGACCGGAGCGCAGCAGCATGGTTTTCCTGGAAAAATTCGACCTGGTACAGTATTTCGATGTCATCGTGACGGGGCTGTCGGCGCCGCATACCAAGCCCTATCCTGATCCGATCCTGCTGGCGGCGCAGAAAATGAAGGCAGCTCCGAGCCAGTGCGTGATGATCGGGGATACAACGGTGGACATCCGGGCGGGAAAGTCGGCAGGGGCACAGACCATCGGAGTGCTATGCGGCTTCGGTGAGGAATCCGAGCTGCGCCAGTTGGGGGCAGACCTGATCCTTAAAGAGACACCCGAGGTGGCAGGGGTATTGCTGAGGTGACAAGCGCCGGCCCAGCCGCCCGGGAACCTGGGACAAGCCCACCGGGCTGATCGAGGCTGCGTATAAAGTCCTATTCGACGATCGTCGACCAAATCATCCCGGTTGCTGGAAGCAGCAAGCCGGCCAACCCGCAAATGGCCGCCAAAGGCCGCATAAATTCGTGATCGGGGGGACGCGATATAATCGCGGGCATGAAGATGCTGCGCCTGGCCTGCCTCGCCCTGGTCCTGCTGGCTCTCTCGATCCAGAGTGTTCACGCACAGAATAGCGGACCGCTCGCCCTCGTACTGAGCGCCGATGGTCCGGTCATGCCGGCCATGCGCGAATACATCCAGCGGGGGCTGAAGCAGGCCGGGCAGCGCGGCGCCGAGGTGGTCATCCTGCAGTTGAATACGCCCGGCGGTGCGATCAGCGCAATGCAGAATATTGTGGAAATCCTTGCGGCAAGCCCGGTACCCGTGGTGGTGTACGTGGCCCCGCGCCGGGCCTGGGCTGCCTCGGCTGGGGCATTGATCACGATGGCCGGGCAGGCAGCCGCCATGGCGCCTGAAACGATCATTGGGGCGGCTTCCCCGGTGGGAGGCAGCGGTGAGGACCTGGGCCAGACCATGGAACGCAAGGAAAAGGAGGGGATGAAAGCCATCGCCCGCACCCTGACGGAACACCGCGGACCCGAGGCTGTGGCGCTGGCCGAGGCCATGATCGAGGATGCCAAGGCCGTATCCGCCAGGGAGGCGCTCGCAGCAGGCCTGATCGACTTCATCGCCGAAGATCAAGCCGACCTGCTGGCTCAACTGGACGGATTCACTGTCCGGACGGCAGCAGGTGAAAGAGTACTGCATACCTCCGGGGTGCGCACCGAGGACCTGCGCATCTCGTTCATCGAAGAATTGCTGGGAATGCTCACCGATCCCAATATCGCCTTTCTGCTGCTTGCCATTGGCATCCAGGCCATCCTGATCGAGATCTCCAGCCCCGGGGGGTGGGTGGCCGGCTTTATCGGGGTGATCTGCCTGTCGCTTGCCACCTATGGGATGGGCGTGCTGCCGGTCAATTGGTTCGGACTGATCTTTCTGCTGATGGCCTTTGTCCTGTTCATCCTCGATATCAAGGCGCCGACACACGGCGCGTTGACTACGGCAGGCGTGGGCTCGTTCATTGCCGGCGCGCTGGTGTTGTTCAACTCTCCAGGCACCCCGCAATTCCAGCGTGTCTCCATCCCGCTGGTCATCCTGGTGGGGCTGGGCCTGGGCGCTCTTTTTGCCGTGATCCTGACAATCGGGCTGCGCGCCCGGAATGCCCCTCTGCGCATGGGCACGGAGTCGCTGCTCCACAAAACAGGGACCACCCGCAGCTGGGCAGGGTTGAGCGGGCAGGTTCAGCTTGGCTCCGAACTATGGAGCGCGGAAAGCGCCGAGCCGACCGAGAAGATCCGTAAGGGGGATGAGGTCGAGGTTGTCAAAGTGGAGGGGCTAAGATTGATCGTGAAGAAAAAAATAGGGTAAGTTTAAGCCAGACCAAAGGAACCAATGTCAAATTCCCCCACCAGAGCCCGGGTCGATCCCGTCTCAACCGATGCACCACCCCTGCGCCGTCCCGAATGGATCAAAGTGCGCGCACCCTCCGGGGAAACCTATGAGCGCCTGCAGACCCTGATGCGTTCGAAAGAGCTGCATACTGTCTGTGAGGAGGCCATGTGTCCCAATATGGGCGAATGCTGGGGTTCGGGGACCGCGACCTTCCTGATGCTGGGGGATGTCTGTACGCGCACCTGCGGATTCTGCGATATCAAACACGGAAAACCGACTCTGCTGGACTGGGGCGAAGCCGAGCGGGTGGCGCAAGCGGTCAAATCCATGAACCTGAAGCATGCCGTCATCACCTCGGTCAACCGGGATGAACGGCGCGACGGCGGGGCGCCTATTTTCGCAATGGTCATCCGCCGCATCCGGGAAGTGCTGCCGGGCTGTTCCATCGAGGTGCTGATCCCGGATTTCAAAGGCTCTGTGGAGGCGCTGAAGATCGTCATGGACGCCCGCCCGGAAATACTCAACCACAATGTGGAGACCGTGCCGCGGCTCTTCAAGGCGGTGCAGCCCCAGGACAATTACGAATGGGCGGCCGCCACCCTTTCGAACGCCAAGCGGCTGGACCCCGAAGTGCTGACAAAATCGGGCATCATGGTGGGACTGGGAGAGACTTTGGACGAAGTCAAGGCCGTGATGCGCGACCAGCGCTCCTGGGGCGTGGACATCCTGACCATCGGCCAGTACCTGCAGCCCAGCAAGAAGCACCTGTCCATGGACCGCTATTACACAATGGAGGAATTCGCCGAGTTGAGAGACTACGGCCGCGAGATCGGTTTCAAATGGGTCGAATCAAATCCGCTGGTGCGTTCCTCCTATCATGCCGCTGAACAGGTGCGGGCGCTGAGCGTGGTACACCGCAAGCTGTATGGCGAGGCGGTGGAGGCATGACCCCCCAGCCTGGAGAGCGGGCTTCGCGCAGCCTGACCGTCACCGACGAGGTGATCCGGCAATTCGCCGAGGTGACCGGCGATCATAACCCTGTCCACCTGGACGAGGCATATGCAGCCGGCACGCGCTTCGGACGACGCATCGCGCATGGGATGATCGCGGCAGGCTTGATCTCGGCCGCCCTGGCCAATGAGCTGCCCGGCCCGGGATCGGTCTATCTCAGCCAGACCCTGCAATTCAAGGCCCCCGTCTTCCCCGGCGATACGATCACCGCGGTGGTGGAGGTGACGGCCGTGCGACCCGACAAGCCCATCATTACCCTTGCCACGCTATGCACCAACCAGGATGGAAAGCTGGTGCTCGAAGGCGAGGCCGTGATCCTGACCCCCTCTTAATACGAGAAGCCTCCCGAGGCAGGCCTGCCGGAACCGGGAATTCCGGTCTCTGTTGTTTCCGGCAAGGACTCCTGGAACGGCATTTACTGATGCTCCGACTTCACAACCCACCGGAGCAAATTGAAAGGTGTTCATGTCCCGCAACCGAGTTTATCTGATCACCGCCGGCATCATGCTAAGCCTTTTTCTGGCATCCATGGAATCGACCGTGGTGGCCACGGCCATGCCGACCATCCTGGGCCAACTGGGAGGCCTGGAACATTATTCGTGGGTATTTTCGGCCTACATGCTGGCTTCCACCACCGTCGTGCCGCTGTACGGCAAGCTCTCCGATCTCTACGGCCGCCGCCGCCTGTATGCCCTTGCCATGCTGATCTTCCTGACCGGCTCGGTGCTGAGCGGGCTGGCCAACAGCATGTCGCAGCTCATTGCCGCGCGGACCCTGCAAGGGCTGGGAGCAGGCGGCATCATGCCGCTGGCATTCATCCTCATCGGCGAAATTTTCTCGCTTTCAGAGCGGGCCCGCATGCAGGGATTCTTCTCGGGGGTCTGGGGTGTTTCATCCATCATTGGCCCGCTGCTGGGCGGTTTCCTGGTGGACCAACTCTCGTGGCGCTGGGTCTTCTTTATCAACCTGCTGCCTGGGGTGCTGGCGGCGGCTCTGGTCCTGATCGTCTGGCGCGATCAGCCGCATGTCCACGGTACCCCCAAAGTGGATTATGCCGGGGCCTTCCTTTTGAGCGCCAGCGTGGTGGCGCTGCTGCTGGGATTGGTGGAATTGGGAACGCTGAACAGCTGGCTCCTGATCGGCGGGGCTGCCCTGCTGTTCGCGGCGCTGTTATGGGTGGAGATCCATGCCCCGGATCCCATCCTGCCGGTACACCTCTTCCGCGACCGGTTATTCTCAACGGCGGTGACCCACGGGGTGCTCACGGGCTGGGCCATGTTCGGAAGCATCTCCTTCTTCCCGCTCTTTGTACAGACCGTCCTGAGAACAAGCGCCACACAGGCCGGCATCACCATTACACCCATGCTGCTCGGATGGGTAACAGCCAGCACCATCGGGATGCGCCTGCTGATCAAAGTGGGCTATCGTGTGCTGGGACTCTTCGGCACAGCCATTCTGACCGTGGGTGCGTTCCTGCTGACCTTGATCGGAGCGCACCCCAGCCAGTCGCTGATGATGATCTTCGTGGCCTTGATGGGCATCGGCATGGGACTTTCGATCCCCTCCTTCCTGGTGGCCATCCAGGCGACCGTAGAACGCCGGTATCTGGGAACTGCCACCTCCATGCTGCAGTTCAGCCGCTCCATGGGCGGCACTGTGGGGGTCAGTGTGATGGGAGCGGTGCTAAGCCTGCGGTTGATCTCCAACTTGAAAGCAGCCGGTTTGGACACCAGCATCGTCACACGCCTTCTCGATCCTGTGACGGGAGGCGGGGATGTAGGCAGTGCCGGGGTTGCCCAGGCAATGGCAAATTCCATGCACTCGCTATTTATAATCGCGTTCGCGGCGGCATTCCTTGGGCTTCTGGCAGCATTCCTGGCTCCTCACCGTGACCTGTCGGAGACCGCCCAGGCTGCCGAGGCCGATACCAAGATGGCAAGCGCGGATTGAACGGCACCCACCTGCCATCATCAGAACTGCCGTTCTCAGGCGCGGCAGTTCTTTTTTCATTGCGTATCAAGCCTGTATTTCGCCGGCGGACGCGCCTACAGGTAATCGGCCAGCCTGAACTCCTCAAGGCTCCTGAGAACGAGGTCCGCTCCATCCACACCCATCAGCACCGTTACCGGGTTGGGAACAGCCACCACGAATATACCGGCAGCATGAGCAGCCTTGACGCCATTTGGGGAATCTTCGAAGACAATGGCCTGCCCCGCCTGGACGCCCAATGCTTCCAGTGCCTTCAGATACAAGTCGGGATAGGGCTTGACCCGCCCCGGCGCAACATCCTCGGCGCACAGTATCCTGTCAAAACGATCGTATATTCCCAGGCGCGTGCAGTGACCATCCACCCAATCATGCGGGGAACTGGATGCGATGGCAAGCTTGAGGCCGGCCTTCCGGGCCTGGTCCAACAGCCGGAGGACGCCGGGCAGCACAGGCTGGGCCAGCAGGATGGCATCGCTCTGGCGCTGCTGGCGGAGGCGCAAACTTCCCGCATCCAGGGCGCATCCGGTCAGGTCGGCGAGGTGCTGCGCCGGATTGAAGGTGGCCAGGCCGTGTCCACCGATGATGCTTTTCCAGGACTGGAGAGGCAGCTCATGTCCGTACTCCCGGTAGATGGCCTGCCAGACCTGGAAATCCGGTGTTTCGGTATCCAGGATGAGACCGTCGAAGTCAAAGATAATGGATTTGATATGCATAGGCCCTGATTGTACCGGATGTAGGGGCGGAGTTTTCCGCCTTCGACCCAGCGTGCCATGCCCGCAGGACCCCGGACCGGAGGCCAATCCCTGAAAACGGCATTGCAGCCAATCCCGAGAGGGAGAACTTCGGCTTCAATCAATACGGAAAGCAGGGGATCATGCAAAACGGGATGGCCCCAATGCCATCCCGTTTTTTTAGGAATACCAGGCAGCGCCGGGGACTAGAAGAGTTTCAGCACCGCAGTGCCGGCCAGTGCGAACAAGACCTGGGGTATCAGGCTGAAAAGCACGACTGCCGCTGCCGAGAAGATCCAGGTGAAGTTGAGCCAGAATTCGCCGCCCTGCTGGGGCTCACCCTCCTGCATATACATCGTGACAACGACGCGCAGGTAGTAGTAGGCGGAGATCAACGAGGTCAGAACGCCGATGATCGCCAGCCCGATGAAGCCGCCATCGATCACCGCCCGGAAGAGGTAAAACTTGCCCACCAACCCGATCGTGGGGGGAAAGCCGATGAACGAGATCATAAAAATGGTCATGGCGGCAGCCAGGGCAGGGTATTTGCGGGCCAACCCGGCATAATCGCTAATCTCCAGGCCTTTGCCTTCGGCTTTTTCGAGCGCGATCACCACCGCCCATGCTCCAAAGTTGGTCAGAACGTAGCTGACCAGATAGAAGAGGCCGGCGGCCACCGAGACCGGCATCACCGCGCGGTTCCCATAGGGCACGAAAGCCATCAGGATATAACCGGCATGGGCGATACTGGAATAGGCCAGCAGACGCTTGATATTGGTCTGGGAAATGGCGATCAGGTTGCCGACCACCATGGTAACGGCTGCAAGCCCCCAAAGGATGGGTGTGAAGTCGATCGCGAGAGAAGGCAGGGAGATGGAGAAGACCCTCATCAGCGCGGCGAAACCGGCGATCTTGGCCCCGGCAGACATGAAGGCCGTGACCGAGGTGGGTGCGCCGTGGTAGACATCCGGCGTCCACATGTGGAAGGGCACCGCCGCCACCTTGAACCCAAACCCGACCAAAACGAGCGCCGCGCCGACCGAGAGCAGCAATGGATTGGCGCCGCCCGCGGCCGCCTCCACGATCTTATAGAGGGAGGTGGAATTGGTCGCACCGAAGATCAATGCAACGCCGTATACCAGGAAGCCGCCCGAAAAGGCTCCCAGCAGGAAATACTTCAGACCGGCCTCTTCTGATTCGGCCCGGCTGCGGTCGAAGGCTGAAAGCACATAGAGTGGGATGGAGAGCAATTCAAGGGCCAGGAAAACCACGATCAGATCCGCCGCCTGGACCATCAGCAGCATACCGATCAGGCTGAACAACAGCAGGGAGTAGTACTCGCCGCGCTCGATGCCCATCCGCCGGTTGTAGCCGTAAGCCACCGCGACGCCCAGCATCCCGCTGATGAGCAGCAGTGCATTGAGAAAAATCGAGAACCCGTCCAGCACCACCATGCCGGAGAAACCCAGGCTTTCATCACCGATCTGTGCCAGGGTCAGGCCCAGGCTGAGAGCCAGGCCGAAAACCGCCAGCACAGCCGTGGTCCCTTTACGGGCTGCAGGGATGAAAAGATCCAACAGGAGGAGGGCGCAGGCCCAAACCGTGAGCACCAGCACCGGCAGGAGGGTGGTGTAATCGGAGAGTTGAGGGATTTGGGGCATTGAAAGCTCCACGTTCCGCCGGGCTGCACAGCCCGCCGGAAATCGCGCTATGGAAGCAGCGGCAGGGCGGAGACGA
>CAYMQX010000128.1:3282-7792 GCA_964392495.1 uncultured Anaerolineaceae bacterium | reverse complement strand
TATTCCAATGCGTCCAACCGAGGCTTCCTTCATTACCCCATTTATGGAAAATGTGTTTGCGCTTCAGCAGCGTTATGGGGGCTTTTTCTTGCGACCAGACATGGGAGACAAAGGCTTTAATATTCTAATGGTATGGGGGGCCCCGTCTGCGCATGAGAACGATGTGGATCGGGCTCTGGGTTTTGTATTGGATTTACGTGAACGTACCGGGATCGAATTCCGTGCGGGACTTACCTACAGGATGGTTTATGCAGGTTTCATTGGCGCCGAGCTTCGGGAGGATTACACTGCCTATGGTTGGGGGGTCAATCTGGCGTCTCGTATGATGGAGGCTGCAGGACCTGGTGATCTCTGGCTGGATGAAGAGGTACGAAAAAGAGCCAGCCGGCGATTCCACATAGAAGAACTGGGGACAATTGAGTATAAAGGATTTAAGAGCAAAATAAATACCTTCAGCCTGCGGGGTCGAAAACCCTTGAGCGATCTGGCCTTTCGGGGCAGGCTGATCGGACGGGAAGAGGAGATCGATCGAATCGTGCGTTTCCTGGAACCGATAAGGCGGGGAGAATTTGCAGGCTTGATGCTCGTACGCGGTGAGGCCGGGATCGGGAAGAGCCGGTTAATCTATTCTCTCCAGGACGGATTTATGGATCCTGAACGGGTTGAATGGGTGATCTGTCAAACCAACGAAATCCTCATGGAGCCATTTGAACCATTCCGAGACTGGCTTATGAAACGATTTGGGATCACGGATGATCTAAAACAAGATGCCAAGGTTCAGTTTTTTGAGGCGGGATTGCGGTCTGTAATGGATGGGGCAGATGGGGCCGGGATGGTGAGTGAGCTTTTGCGTACCACTCCGTTCCTGGCCGCCCTGGCGGATATCGAAATAGCAGATTCACTGTATGAACAATTGGATGCAAAGGGGAGGTATGAGAATACTTTGATCGGCCTCAACGTTTTGCTTCAGGCCTTGGCTGTAAAAAAATCCTTGATTATTGTTGTGGAGGATCTGCAATGGTTGGATGAGGAAAGCAGGTCATTCCTAACCTACTTCATCCACGGGATACAAATCAATGCTGCTAAGACCTCTGGTGTGGGGATCATTGTCACCGGCCGTCCCGAGACAGATTGGCCCGGATTGGAAAATGAGGGACGGTTGGAATACCTGGACCTCGGCAGGTTGAAAAGCACAGGACTTGCCCCCCTCGCCAACAGCCTGCTGGAAGCCGAGGCCGGCCCCACTTTGATCCAGCTTCTGGAACGTCGCTCGGAGGGTAATCCCTTTTTCGCTGAACAGATCCTGCGATATCTGGTTGAAAACAATCTTCTCATTAAGCAGCCGGATGGCTTGTTTATGCCGATTCCATCTGCACGCGATTCCATCCCCTCCGATGTGCAAACCGTATTGATCGCCCGCCTTGATCGCCTTTCCTTCGATGTTCGCGATGCGGTCCAGGCAGCCTCTGTATTGGGGCGACAATTCGAAATCCGCATATTGGCTCGTATGCTGGGAGATGACATGGATCTTCCGCGTAAGGTCTTGGAGGCGGAGGATGCGGATGTGTGGTATGCGATTAACGAAATCGAGTATTTCTTTCGCCACGCTCTGGTTCGAGAGGCAGCATATGGAATGCAACTGCGGACCAGGCAACGGACTTTACATGCACAAGCGCTGTCATCAATTGAGGAACTCTATCGGGACGAGATTGCCCCCCACTTTGGTGAGTTGGCATATCATGCAGAACGCGCGGAGCTGAATGAGAAAGCCTATGACTATTTGGATCGGGCCGCACGTACCGCGACAAATGTTTACCAGAATGCGCAGGCTATAGAGTACCTGACACGCGCACTTCATCTGATCCCGACTCAAAACCTCGCTTCTGAATTTGACATGCTTGAGCGGCGTGTGGAGTTGTACTCTCGAACCGGGAATCATGTCGATCAGAACAAAGACCTCGGGAGGATGGAATACCTGGCCACCCAGTTGGGCGAGGATGGGCGTCTGGTCAGAGTCTGGTCGTTGAAGTCGCTATATTTTCATGGATTGGCGGATTTTCACATGGCGATATGGTTCGCCGAAAAAGCGGTTGTACTATCGCAGGGGATTCATGAGATGGATGCGGCTTTGAGAGCGTACAACACCTGGTCGGTCGCGCTGCTTCGGCTTTCCAAAATCAAAGCTGCGATGCAAGTGGCGGAAGAAGGTCTGAAGCTGGCCAGGCTGTACAAGGCAAAATTTTACGAGGGCATGGCTCTTAACTCAATGGGGTTGATTGCGTATGAAGCCGAAAATCCGGATGAGGCCGAGGACTATCTTAACTCCGCGCAAGTAGTAGCGGATGAAATCCATGACAACTCTCTCAAGACCCGGGTGCTGACCAACCTTGGCAATGTAGCGGGCTTTCTGCGGAAGGATTACGAGGCTGCGAGACAATATTATGAAGAGGTATTTCCGATTCTGGTCGAACGAGGCGAGCGAAGCTCACAGGCGTTGGTGCTGCTAAATTGGGGCTGGGTAGTAGGAATGATGGGAGATTTTCCCGCCTCGCGCTCATATCATTCCCGGGCTTTAGAGATTGCGCGCGAAGTTGGAAATCTACATATTGAGGCCTATACCCTTATTAATCAGAGCGCAGTAAACGGCATGGAAGGAAATTCCGTGCCCGCGTTGGCCATGGCGCGTCGGGCACTCGAGTTGACGAGCCAGATCGGCGAGCGGGCTGGAGAATCATGGGCGCTGCTCAATATGGGGCATGCGTACCTCGAGGCGGGGGATCTTCCCGAGGCATCCAACTGTTATTCTCAATGCATTGCTTTGCGCCAGGAAATGCATCAACCCGGCTTTGAGATGGAGCCTCTGGCGGGTCTGGTTGAGGTTGCCGTCCGTCGAGGAGATCTGCAAGAAGCCATGCGAATAACCCAAAGAATCCTGGGTTATCTTGCCAACGGTGGCACGCTTGAACGCGCGGAAGAACCTTTGCGGATCTATTATGCCTGCTATCAGACCTTGATGAATGCCGGGGACCCGCGAGCCCATTCTCTCCTGAGGGAAGCCGGCAGATACCTGGATTTACAGTTGTCCAGATTACCCGATGTCTACTCCAGACAACTTTTCTTGAATGGGGCTGCTTGGAGGGCGGCAATTCAGCGCGCCCGAACAGAGCTGTGACCGTTGGATTAAGGCCCAAAGCCTATAGGAGGATCGCCGATCTCAAGTTCCACGCGTGTACGGTTGCCTTTGGTCGTGAAAGTACGCTCATGGATCTCTCCCCCATAATAGATAAAAAGCCGCGAGCCCTTGGGAATGGCGTCCAAGGTCACAATGTACTTAATGTTGGCGTAATCGCCCAAGTTCTTATCCAGTTTAATATGACGAACGCCGAATGCGGCTATCCAGCGAATGGGGACACCGTCAAACGTGCTGGGGAGATTTGGTTCCAGATCTTTCTCAATAACGGCAAACTGCTCGGGATCGTTTTCTCCAAGGTCCACCTCGACATTTCGCTGGCCTCGAATATTGAATCGCCCGCGGGAATTCCGAACAACACGAAACTCTCCCATAATAATCTCCCTTTCTAATCGTCTATGATCGTAATTATACGCCTCTTTATCCAAAATATCGAAATTCAGGGGCGACCTGAATCTCCTATCTCCACAATCGGGTATTTTCTTGATGGGAATCTGAAAGGGAAAGCCAAGGGAGTTTGATACTTATGCTGGTAAGAATTAAGGAACTCATTATTGGTTCACCTCTGCAGACCAGTCAGCTCGGGGAAAACAGATTGAACAAGGTACGGGCTCTTGCGGCTTTTTCCCCGGATGCCCTCTCTTCCATTGCATATGCCAATCAGGAAATTTATCTGGGGCTGCTAATCGCAGGGAGTGCAGGATTGGCGCTGGCATGGCCGGTTGGATTGGCGGTGGTCGTGGTTTTAATCGCAGCCGCATTCTCATATTATCAAACCATCCATGCCTACCCCAATGGAGGTGGGTCATATATTGTGGCGCGCACCAACCTTGGAGATATTCCAGGACTGATGGCGGCGGTTGCCCTGATGATTGACTATGTGCTGACCGCAGCTGTCAGCCTCACCGCTGGTATGGATGCAATTGCATCAGCGATTCCCTTGCTTTGGCCGTTCCGAGTACATATTGCCTTGCTTTTGCTCCTGTTGATCACTATGATCAATCTGCGCGGGCTTAATGAAACCGGTACTCTGATGTCGATCCCCGTCTACCTTTTTCTTTTCACATATCTGCCGATGCTGGGTTATGGTTTTCTGCTGGTGATAAAGAGCGAACCTGCCTCTCTCGAAATCATTGCCCCCACCGCCGTCCAGCCCCTCTCCCTATTCCTGGTCTTGCATGCCTTTGCCACAGGCTGCACAGCCCTGACCGGAATTGAGTCCATCAGCAATGGAGTGCCCGTGTTTAGAGCACCCGCAGAAAAAAATGCAGGTCAGACACTGACGATAATGGCAGTGCTCATGGGAGTGTTATTTCTTGG
>CAYMQX010000128.1:2514-3272 GCA_964392495.1 uncultured Anaerolineaceae bacterium | reverse complement strand
TGGCGAACAGGAAACCATTCTCTCTGCCCTGGCGCATCGCATCGTAGGAGATGGCCCTTTATATTTCCTGATTCAAATTGCAACCCTTCTGATACTGACAGTGGCTGCCAACACCAGTTTTGCAGGTTTTCCACGGCTTGCCGCTGTGCTGGCGGGTGATGGGTTCATCCCCCGGCAATTCACTGCATTGGGAGATCGGTTGGTTTTTGCCAATGGGATTGTGATACTGGCAGCCGCGACCTCAGGGTTAATCGTGCTCTTTCGTGGCGATCCCCATCTTCTCATCCCTCTCTTTGCAGTTGGCGCCTTTCTTGCGTTTACTTTGTCGCAGAGCGGGATGATTTTGCATTGGTGGCGCCAGCGCGGTTCGAAATGGCAACTCAAGATGATCGCCAATGGCTTCGGGGCCTTGGCGACCGGCCTTACTCTATTTGTGGTAGGTATTACCAAATTCCTTGAGGGGGCTTGGCTAACGATCCTGCTGATCCCATGTATGGTATTCATCTTTCTCAAAATCAGATCACATTATCATGAAATTGGCAGAGAACTTTCTTTACAGGGATTGCCGCCAACACTACGCCCACTGCCGGGTTTGAGAGTCGTGATCCCCATATCCGGTGTTCATCGGGGAGTGGTGGATGCAGTGCGGTTTGCCCGAACGATTTCAACGGATGTAACTGCGATTTTTGTGGAAATGGAATTGGGAACGGGCGCTGATATACGGGGAAAATGGATGCGCTTCTGGCCCGATATTCCTC
>CAYMQX010000128.1:0-2504 GCA_964392495.1 uncultured Anaerolineaceae bacterium | reverse complement strand
CCTCTGGAGATTGTACCTTCACCCTATCGGTCATTCATACAACCTTTATTGGAATACTTGGATAAAACGGATCTCGAACACAATGATGGACAGGAGGCGACAGTCATACTTCCCGAGTTTATCCCGGCACATTGGTGGCAATCATTCCTTCACAACCAAACGGCTTGGCAGCTAAAAGCAGCCCTGCTCTACCATCGTCGCAACCTTGGTTTCCAGCGCGTAATTATTGATGTCCCGTTCCACCTTCGCCATTAACCAGATGGTTCACATCCCTGGCGAAGGGCAGGATCGAAAGGAAATATGCCGCTATTCCGAAGGCTACAGCGACATTGAGGGATTGTTTTTTCCCTAACATTGGAATATAGGTAACCTGATGGGCGGCTTCGATCAGACCGGGATCAATGCCGGTAACCTCGTTGCCAACAACAAGTACAATTCTCTGGCCGGCGGCGAACTCAAGGTTCACGGTTGAGAGCGGGTTCGCTCTTCCTCCTGTTTCCAGGGCTAAAACTATATTTCCCTCCGCGCCAAGATGCTCTACAAGGATCATGGAATCCTTATGGAGGGAACAATTTATGGATCTCTCTGCGCCCAGGGCTGTTTTGCGAACCCTTGGATTTTCCGGACCGGGCGTGATCCCGCACAGATAGGCGTTCTCAAACCCCAGGCCTTCAGCCGAGCGAAGGATGGAACCAACATTCCATGCTGAACGGATATTATCAAGGAGTACTGAAAACCTCGGGGCAGGCGAACGGTTCGTGACATGGACGGTTCTGCCCCGCGGTTTAGATATCATCACAATTTCTGTTTTTCCCAAACAATGTGGGCAGCGCTCCCCGAACCTCTGCCCTTCATACCATGGAAAACGCAACGTACCTGGAAGGTCTCTGAGTTCATGGTTTATGATTATAGCCCGGCCTGTTCCCCGGTTCAACGGATATTATTCGGGTAGTTACGGATATAAAAAGAGAAGAGGCGGGAATGGAAACCATTGTCGGTTTCCAACAAGGTATAATTCGAAAACTGCGCAGACGGAATGGCTAATTCTTTTTTACGTGTAGACCCGGTCTATGCGATCGGTATCACTTCTAGCCCCGATTGAACTCAATGAAAAAACTGGATCAACTGACCTTTACCCGATTCGTCGCTGCCTTCATGGTGCTTGTCTTTCACGGGGGCGCTGGTTTATTTCCGTTCAATTTCTTTCCGGTGGTTCCTTTGCTCAGTTCCGGCCAGACTGCTGTGAGCTACTTCTTTGTGCTGTCCGGATTCGTGATGGCACTGGCGTATTTCCGACCAGAGAGGAAACTTGACCTGCGGTCCTATTTCATCGCGCGTTTTTCACGAATTTACCCCATTTATCTCATCTCGTTTCTTTTGACGGCTCTTTTTTATCTTGAACTAATGGCAAGGATGAAATGGCCGAAGATCTTGGCAAATATATTCCTTTACCAGGCTTGGATCCCACAATACTCCCAATCTTTCAATATGGCCGCGTGGTCGCTTTCGGTCGAAGCCTTCTTCTATATCATTTTTCCTCTCCTCGCGATCTTTTTATCCAGGTTTTCCCCCCGACAGATTATCAACTTTTCGGTCATGTTCTGGGCTCTTGGTCAAGTGCTCCATTCCGTCCTTTATATTCGTATGATGCCGGAAGGGCATCTTTTTCTGAACTATTTTCCGCTTTTTCATTTCAGTTCTTTTTTACTTGGTATGGCAGGTGGTATCTGGTATTTGGACGAATCTCAAAAGCTGACGGTCAGACAAAAGACCAACCGCCTTTTGTTGTTGACCTCCCTCGGATTGACCGCACTAATGCTGATGGGGCGCGATCGATATCCATCTTTCTTCAGTAGTTTTTCACTCGATGTAGGGCTGTTGGCTCCACTTTTCCTGATCATCATATTGACACTTGCCCTCGATTCCACGCGTCTTTCCCGGTGGATGAGCAATCCTCGCCTGGTCTTGCTGGGTGATGCCAGCTATGCACTTTATATCCTCCATGTTCCTGTGCGCTGGTGGATCGAGCGGGGATTGTCGGAACCAAGTACCCCTGGCAGTTATGCGACCATGTACTATTTTTATGTGCCTTTCGTGATAGCGCTCTCTGTAGCTGTCTTTATCTGGATTGAGCGCCCTGCAAGGGACTGGTTTCGGCATAACATGGTCAAGCTTCCGCTTATGATAGTGGATCTTGCCCTTCTGGCGCTGGCGGTCTGGCTAAGTTTTGCTCTGCGGCTTGGAGACAAGCAGGAGGGGTTTGAACATGCCCGGCTCTATACCTTGCGGGTGGCTCCCTGGTTGTATTTTGGTTGCCTAATTCTTTTTGGCCTTTATGGATCAAAACGCAATCCTTGGCGAAGCCTGGGTCCGGCCATAGTCTTGGGGGCTTGTGCCTTGGCGGGATTCATGTATCTGGGCTGGCAAGCGGGCTGGCTTGAGGGGTTTTCAAAGACCATCCTTCTTCTCAATGCAATATTGAGTTTTCTTCTTCTTTATGGCTC
>CAYMQX010000127.1:7071-7792 GCA_964392495.1 uncultured Anaerolineaceae bacterium | reverse complement strand
ACAGGACCCTGACGATGAGCGCGATCATGCTGGATGGAGCCATGGTGCATTATGAGGCCCTGGGACGCGGCCGTCCCATCCTCTTCCTGCACGGCTGGCTCGGTTCCTGGCGCTACTGGGTCGGCGCCATGCAGGTTGCCTCCACCTCCTTCCGGGCCTACGCGCTGGACTTTTACGGCTTTGGCGATACCGCCCACGATCCGCTCAAATACACCATCGAGCGGCAGGCCGACCTCCTGGATCACTTCCTGAACGAGATGGGTATTGGCAAGATCGCCATTGTAGGTCATGGGCTGGGAGCGCTGGTGGGGCTGGCCTTTATTGAGCAGTTCCCCCGTTCTGTGGACCGCATCATGGCTGTGAACTGCCCGCTCGGGCAGGACGGGATCAACCCGCGCCTGCGCACCGCCCCGCTGTCCGAACTGATCGACTGGCTGGCCGGCCGCACTCCCGAGATGGCCCTTGCGCTTTCGGATGTCTCCAAGGCCGACCCCCTGGTGGTCTCCGCCTCGATCAACAGCCTGCAGACCGATAACCTTATGGAGATCGTCCACGCCACTTCGACGCCCTGCCTCTTCGTCTCTGGACAGAACGACCCGGCGGTCACGGCTCCCACGGCGGAGGCCGCGGCTGCCCTGCCCACCATGGTCCACCAGATCGTGCTTGAGGATACCGGGCATTTTCCCATGAGGGTATCAGGCAGATGCACTTAAACGAGGTG
>CAYMQX010000127.1:0-7061 GCA_964392495.1 uncultured Anaerolineaceae bacterium | reverse complement strand
TTCCCATGATCGACGATCCGCTGCGATTCAACCGTCTGATGACCGACTTCCTGACGCTTGATTCGGGGGCCAGCCCCAAGGAATTGCAGCTAAAGGAAGAATGGCGCCGGCGCGTGCGCTGATCCTCCGGCCTTCCCACACCCGCTTTCAATTTTTGACTTGACATCCCCTTCCGGGCATCTTATACTGACTCCACATCTTAACGGGGAGCCTGCTTGATGGGCTGAGAGGAGCGCGAGGCGCTCGACCCGCAATACCTGATCTGGATCATGCCAGCGGAGGGACTCACGATAATTACCGCCATCCTCCGTCAGGATGGTTTTTTCTTCGCCGGCGCCCTGCATGATGGAAATGGAGAGAGAATTGCCCAGAGTGGTTGTTTTTGTAAATGGCGAGATTCCTTCCCTGGAGAAGGTCAAAGAGATCCTCCAGCGGGATGACCTGCTGATCGCGGCCGATGCGGGGGCGCGCCATGCCATCCAGCTCGGGCTGGTTCCCTCGGCGGTTATCGGCGATTTTGACTCGCTGGCGGATAAGGACCGCCGCCTGCTCGAATCGCTGGAAGTGCGCTTCATCGAATTCCCCCGCGACAAGGATGAGACCGACCTGGAGCTGGCCTTGCGCCATGCCGCCTCCCTGGGCGGCTCCGGCATCCTGCTGGTCGGCGCGCTGGGCAGCCGCCTCGATCACACCCTCGGCAACCTTGCCATCCTCAGCGACCCCGCGCTGTCGGGAATTGACATCCGCTGCGATGACGGTCTGGAGGAGGTCTTCTTCTGCCGGGAGAGCGCGGGTATTCGCGGGAGATCGGGCGATACGGTGTCCCTCATCCCCTGGGGGCAGATGGCGCGCGGCGTCCGCACCAGCGGGCTGAAGTGGCCGCTTTCCGGCGACCTGCTCTATCCTCAGAAGACCCGCGGCATCAGCAATGAGCTGACCGGTGAATTTGCCGAGGTGCAGATCTCCTCCGGCCTGCTGCTCATTGTCCACCGCCGGGATGCGGCAGTACCTGTATAGATTTTGAAAGGATCGAATGAAGGCAGTATTTCCGATGGTTTTTCGGGCACTGGCAGCCGCCCTTTTTTTGCTCCTGGCCGCCTGCGGGGGGTATGGCGCCCGGCCCACCCCCACCGCTTCAGGCCCGCGCCAGCTTACGATAATGACCCATGCCTCCTTTGCGGTGAGCGAGGCGGTCGTAAAAAAGTTCGAAGCCGAGCACAACGTCAAGCTTGTGTTCCTTCCCGGCGGGGATGCCGGCGAGGTGCTGAACAAGGCCATCCTCACACGCGAGGCTCCGCTTGCGGATGTCCTCTATGGCGTGGATAACACCTTTCTTTCCCGCGCCCTCCAGGCCGGTATCTTCGAGCCGTATGATTCTCCGGCCCTCGCAGATATCCCTGCCGGGTTCCGGCTCGATCCCTCCAACAGCGCCCTGCCCGTCGATTACGGAGATGTTTGCATCAATTATGACAGGGCCTGGTTCGCCTCCAGGTCTCTGCCTGTGCCTGATTCGCTGGAAGACCTGGCAGAGCCGGAGTACAAGGGTTTGCTTGTGATGGAGAACCCGGCCACTTCCTCCCCCGGCCTGGCCTTCCTGCTTGCCACCATCCGGCATTTTGGCGAAGATGGCTATCTGGATTACTGGCGCCAACTCCGGCAGAACGGTGTGACCGTGGTGGACGGCTGGGAGACGGCCTACTATACCAACTTCAGCGGCTCCTCCGGGAAAGGTCCGCAGCCGCTGGTGGTCTCCTACGCCTCCAGCCCCGCCGCCGAGGTGGTCTATGCCGAAAAACCGCTGGACGAAGCTCCGACCGCCTCCATCCTTGCGCCCGATACCTGCTTCCGGCAGGTCGAATTTGCCGGCATCCTCAAGGGGACCAAACAGCCCGAACTGGCGCGTCTCTTCGTGGATTACATGCTGGGCCTGGACTTCCAGGAGGACATGCCCCTGCAGATGTTCGTCTATCCGGTGAATCCAAAGGCCGTCCTTCCCGATGTTTTTGTGAAATATGCCGCCGCGGCCCTCGACCCCGCCTCCCTGCCGCCCGTGGAAATCGCCTCCCACCGCGATGATTGGATCGATGCCTGGAGCGGAGCCGTCCTCAAGTGAGCGTCTCCCCGGCCCGGCCCGTCCGGCAGGCAGCCCACAGGCCCGCCATACCCTTCCCCCGCCGCCTGCTGTTGTGGCCCGCCCTGCTCTTTTTGGCGGTCTTCTTCTTCCAGCCGCTGGCGCGAATCCTGGTCCTTGGCCTGAACGTGGAGGCGCTGGACCCCGCGAACCTCGGGAAGGCGCTGGACGTCCTGGGGTTCACGGTCTGGCAGGCCCTTCTGTCCACCCTGCTCACCTTTGCGCTGGGGCTTCCGGCTGCGTATCTCTTCGCACGGTTCGAGTTCCCCGGCAAATCCCTTCTGCGCGCCCTCACCGCCGTACCCTTCATGCTCCCCACGGTCGTGGTCGCGGCAGGGTTCAATGCCCTTCTCGGACCGCGCGGCTGGCTGCATGCCCTGTTCCCCTCCCTTGAATTCCAGATCACCGGGACGCTGGCCGCCATCCTCATGGCGCACGTTTTTTACAATACCACCATTGTCATCCGCATCCTCGGGAATGCCCTCACCCACCTCGACGAAAGGCTCGAGCAGGCTGCCCGCACCCTAGGGGCGGACGGACTGCGCGTCTGGCTGGAAGTGACGCTTCCGCTGCTGCGCGGCCCCCTGCTGGCCGCCGGGCTGCTTGTATTCCTCTTCGATTTCACCAGCTTCGGCGTGATCCTGCTCCTGGGCGGCGCCCGCTTCTCCTCGCTGGAGGTGGAGATCTATATACAGGCGCTCCAGAGGCTGAACCTCCCTGCCGCGGCCCTCCTGTCGTTGGTCCAGCTTCTCTGCACCCTGGCCTTCTCGCTGCTGTACGTGCGCGTGGTGGAGCGTTCCCTCGTTCCCACCGCGCCCCGCCCGGCACATGCCCGCAGGGCGGACAGCCTCACGACAAGGCTGTTTGTGGGCGGCATGGCCCTGCTGCTGGCGGCCTGCTTCGCCCTCCCCATCCTGGCGCTCCCGATCCGCTCCCTGACGCGCCTCGATGCGGACCGCGGTCAGCGCGGTGAGGTGGCCTACGGCCTGACCGCTGATTACTACCGCGAGCTGTTCATCAACCGCAGCGGTTCGATCTTCCACGTGCCGCCCGTTGCGGCGGCGCGCAACTCCCTGGGCTATGCGGCGGTCACCGTGGCCCTCTCGCTTGCGCTGGGCCTGCCTGCCGCCTCCGCGCTGTCCCGCCCCGGCCGGTTGGAGCGCTTCCTCGATCTATTCCTCGTCCTGCCTCTGGGAGCCTCGGCGGTAACGCTGGGACTTGGCTTTCTGCTCAGTTTTGGCAGGTTCCTGGCCTCCCCCTGGCTCGTGCCGCTCGCGCATACGCTCATCGCCCTGCCGTTCGTCATCCGCACCCTGCAGCCCGCCATCGCCTCCATCCCACAGCGTTTACGGGAGGCAGCCGCCAGCCTGGGCGCCTCTCCTTTTGAAGTCTGGCGGGCTGTGGATTGGCCCATCCTTTCGCGGGCGGTCCTTGCATCTTCCTCCTTCGCTTTCACCGTGTCCTTGGGCGAGTTCGGCGCGGCCAGCCTGCTGGTCCGCCCGGACTATCCTACGCTGCCGGTCGCCATCGCCCGCTTCCTTTCCCAGCCCGGCGGCCTGAACTACGGTCAGGCCATGGCCATGTCCACACTGCTGATGGCGCTCACCCTTCTCGCCATCCTGGGGATCGAAAAACTGCGCCTGCCCGGCGCGGGGGAGTTCTAAATGCTCGAGGTACGGGAGGTCCATAAGACCTATGAGTCCGCTCCACTGCTCGGGGGAGTCTCCTTCCAGGTGGAGGCCGGTGAGACCGTCTGCCTGCTGGGAGCCTCTGGGAGCGGAAAATCAACGCTCTTGCGCATCGTCGCCGGGTTGGAGCCGCCCGAGTCCGGGGCGGTCTTCTGGGATGGGCAGGACCTGTCGTCCGTACCCACCCACCGCAGGGATTTCGGCATGGTCTTCCAGGATTATGCCCTCTTCCCGCACCTGACCGTGGCGCAGAATATCGCCTTCGGCCTGCGGATGCGCGAGGTCCCCGGTGACGAGAGGCTGGCGCGCGTGGCGGAGTCGCTTGCGATGGTGAACCTGGAGGGCTTCGGAGACAGGCGCGTCATTGACCTTTCCGGCGGCGAACAGCAGCGGGTCGCGCTGGCGCGCGCCCTCGCCCCCCGCCCGCGCCTGCTGATGTTCGATGAGCCTCTGGCGGCATTGGACCGCGCCCTCAAGGACGAGGTCCTCGGAGAGCTGCGCCTCATCCTTCATTCCACGCAGGCCCCCGCCATCTACGTGACTCACGACCAGGAGGAAGCCTTCAACCTGGCCGACCGCATCCTCCTGCTCCACCGGGGGAAAATCGTGCAGTCCGGGCCGCCTGTGGAGGTCTGGCGCGCGCCCGCCTCGGCCTGGGTTGCGGGCTTTTTGGGTGCCGGCACCATCCTGCGCGGGACCGTCGTATCGGACGGCGGGAAGGTCCTGTTCAAGACTCCTCTGGGCGAACTGGAGGCGGTCTGCGCCCGCGGCTGCCGCGTTGGGGAGGAGGTCTCTTTGCTTTTTCGCAGCCCGTTATCGGGTGAAGCTCAAGCCGGCGGAAGGGAGGTTCTCCCCATCACGGCCCGCGTGGAGGAGGTCCTCTTCCAGCGCGACCAGTTCCGCGTGCAGTTGCAGGGCGGGCTTTTCGCCTATCTGGACCGGCCCCCCCGTGTGGGCGAGACCCTCACCCTCCCTTTCGATGTGGAGTGTCTGGCGGATGGCTGAGCGGCTGACCGTCATCAAACGAAACCCGCGCGGCGAAGAGACCTGGCGCTACGAGGGCCGGCTGATCGAGCGCGAGGCTTCCCGCCTTGTCCTGGAGGCCTTCTTCGACCGCGAGGACCGTCCCTTCATGGGGACGACCCTCAAGCGGAACGATCGCTTTATCGAGACCTACTTCACCGACCGCTGGTACAACGCTTTCGAGATCTTCGACCGCGACGATGGGACTCTTAAGGGCTGGTACTGCAACGTCTCCACCCCCGCACGCATCACGGAGGGGGTGGTGGAGTACGAGGACCTGTACCTGGATGTGTGGATGGAACCCGCCGGGAAGCAGACCGTCCTCGACCGGGACGAGTTCGAGGCCGCCGAATTGGAAGCCTCCACCCGCCAGTCCGCCCTGCGGGCCTTGGAGGACTTGCAGGAATGGCTTCGGAATCAAAAAAGTGCGGGATAAGCCCGCACTTTTTTTGATGCCGATTGAGGCTAGAAGCTGATCCCCAGCGACTGCATGAGCTGGTCTCCGTAGAAGTAGCCGCCGACCACGACGAGGCAGCAGCAGCACAACAGCACCGCCACGACGATGCCGATGATCAGCGCGGTGTTATTCTTCTTCGGGGGCTCCAGAGGGTCCGGGTTGAAGACGGGCGGTGGAGGGGTTGTCGGCGGATTTCCCAATGGCTGGTTCATTCTTCATTCTCCTTATTGGATTGAAAATGACTGGCTTCCTGCATTGATTATACGTCAGGATGCACGGGAAGGCATGGTTTTCAAGGGTTTTGTGATGTCAGCGGCCGGTCTCCGCCTGCCGCTTTTCGCTGCGCCGCCACCACCACCACAGGATCAGGCTCAGCCCGATGACCATCAGCGTGCCGATCAGGATCGGCAGCAGGACCGCCAAAAAAGAGACCACGGTCGAGACCAGGTCCTCCGCCACGCTCACCGGCACGTTGGCCGCGCCTCCGCTCACCGCAGTGACCGCCGGGCGCACCGCCGCGGATTTTGCCACATGGACGCTGCCCGCCACCAGCAGCCCGCAGGCCAGCGCCACCACGGGATGGATGCCCGTCACTACATTGGTGCTGGCTGCAAAGGCGATCGCGCCCGCGGCCGGGCGGATGAAGGTCTGGATCGCGTCGTTCAGGTGGTTGACCGCCGGGATCTTGTCCGCCACCATCTCGATGATCACCAGGATGCCCAGCAGGATGAGGATCCACGGGTTGGCGAGCGTATCCCACGGGGCGTTGAGCTTGATCAGGTCCGTGTAGTGGGCGAGCGCGCCTACCACCAGCAGGGGGATGTAGGCGTTCAGCCCCGCGCTTGCGGAAAGCCCGAACGCCGAGAAGACTCCAAGCAGCACGTCCATGTGAAAACCTCCTTACCCCATTCCGGGGAAACCGCTCCAGGTGTGCGTGAGCTGGAAGCGGAACAGGTCGATGCTTACAATCAGCAGCAGCGCCATGGTCAGCCCGGCGAGGGCGGAAAGCCATAACGAGGGGAGCGCCTCGAAGCTGTTTTCCAGGCGCATCAGGATGATCCACACGATGGTAAAGACCATGGTCAGCAGACCCAGCACGCCCAGGACGCCCAGCACGGCCACAGGATATAGGACGACCGGGCTGCCGGTCAGGATCAGCAGGTCCATGAGGATGACCATGCCGGTCAGCGCGGCGAAGCTCTTCCATTCCAGCGCCGGGAGGTCTTCGGGCCGCTGCCACAGCGTCTGGTTGACGACCGGGTAGAGGATGGCGGCCAGGGCGATCCCCATCCCGCTGCCGGTCAACAGCCGCAGGGTGCTGTTGGGGACGTACAGGTTGGGGAGTGCGTCCAGGCTGCCGCCCGGCATGTCCTGTTTGAGCAGGTACAGGTATGAGTTGCTCCCGTCCACTGCAAAGGCCAGAAAGAACAGGACCATGATGGCGATGATCCCGCGCCGGGGAAGCCGCATACGCTTGCCTGCGATCAATCCCTGGAAGATCAGCCCGACCGCAGCGGCGTTGAATTCCCCCGTGCAGCGCGCACACAGCGGGAGCTGCCGCCCCAGGACATGAAAGGATCGTGCGTCGATCCGGTGGCAGACCGCGTACCCGATGGCATCGGCTTTCCCCAGGAACCCGGGCGGTGCGATGTACAGCCATGCCGCCACTGCCAGCAGCGCGGCCAGCGGGACGAGCCAGCGGGTGATCCCGTGTAATCGCGCCGATATGCTCTGTGTTTGCATCGCCACATTATAAGATATA
>CAYMQX010000126.1:0-7812 GCA_964392495.1 uncultured Anaerolineaceae bacterium | reverse complement strand
GAACTGGTCACGGCAGGGTTCGCGGCGGAGGGGTCCACGGGCAGGGCGCGCACATAGCCATGCTGGAGGATGGCGATCGAGGAATTGGAAGTGCCGAAATCGAGGCCGTAGGATTCATCCATGGGATGTCCCTTTTCTACCGGGGCTTTTCGGGGAATTTTACCTGCTTCCAGATCATGGAGCTGTATTCAGGAGCCGGGGGTTATTCAATCCCGCCTTCGATGGGGTCTACATGCCGCCATCTGCGAGGCCCCGGCTGCCGGGCCAATCGCGCCGGCGGGGCCGCCTCTACCAGCGGAATGGACTCTATTTCTCCCAACCCTGCAGATGGAACCAGCGCGCCAGCAAGTCGCTCAGGGAAGGCGAGAAGACATTAATGTAGTAGAGCAGATAGGCCAGCCGCGGCTGGATAATGACGGCACGCGGGCGCTTGAGGGCTGAGACCACCCCCCGGGCTACATGTTCAGGCGGCATCTTGGGGGAAATCCAGTGGAAGCGCAGATGCTCCACCATGGGGGTATCCACGCGCCCCGGCATGATATTGGTGACAGATACGCCTGTGCCATGAAGCTCCTGGCGCAGGACCTCCAGAAAACCTGTGAGGGCGAACTTGGCGGAAACGTAGGGGGCGTCGGGCGGGAGGCCGATCCGTCCGTCCATGCTGGTCAAGGCGATGATATGACCGCGCTTCTGCCGGAGCATATGCGGCAGCACCGCCAGGACACAGTGCACCCCGCCAAAATAGTTGACATCCAGCGAGCGCTGAAGCAGGTCGGGGGAGAGATCCACGATGGGTTTGCGGATGTACTGCCCGGCGTTGGAAACAAGGATATCCACCCGCCCCCACTCTTCCATCACGCGCCCGACCATGTGCGCGACCTCGTCCTTATGGGTGACATCCGTGGGGATAGGAAGCGCCTGGCCTCCCCGGCGGCGGATCTCCTCCGCCAGTTCCAAAAGCGGGGACCCGCGGCGGGCGGCGAGGGCCACGCAGGCGCCGCGCCGCGCAAGCTCGAGGGCAACGGCCCTGCCGATCCCCACCGAGGCACCGGTCACGATGGCAGCGCTGCCTGAAATGCTGTCAACAGGCATGGGGATCCACAGGGTCGCTCAAATGAGACCGGGCGTCAGGATGCGGCGCCCGCCTTCCGGCACAAAGCGGAATGGTCCCTGGGGGATGTCGTCGCTGCATTCCAGGGCTCCGGCATCCATGGCCTCCCAGATGAGTTGAAAAGCAGGCCGGCGCTGATCCCATTTTTCCACGATCACCGATCCATGGCCGGGGAGGACGGTGAACACGATGCGGCGTGGATCGTCCGGGTCCTGCAGGGCAGCCGAGGCTTGAAAAGCCGCCTGCACCGCCCGGTATTGCGCATCGGTGGAACAGGAGACGGGGTAAAACAGGTAATTCTCAGGCAGGGAAACATATTCAACGCGGGCAGGATCGTAGGAATGGACGGCGCGATGCCCATGCAGCTTGGAGCGGATGACCGGGACCTCCTCACCGCCTTCCAGGCGGATGCGCGGGAGGTGCATATCCATGCCGATCATCTCGACCGCCTCGGAGGAGGGCGGATGGTTGGAATGGCCCTCCACGTGGTGCACAAACGCACCGTCCTGTTCCGGTGTAATGCCCACGATCACGGCCAGGTCTTCATCCGAAATGTTCTCCTTGCTGACCGGGCGCGCGCTGCCGGTGATAGTGGACAACAGGGCGCGGAGGTCGGGGGTCCAGGTGGCGAAACAGCCTTCGCTGTACTGGCTCGAAATTGCATCGCTCAAGCCGGGCACTTCAGCCAGATCGGAGACACGGATCATGTGGGTGAAGAAATCGCGCCGGCCAAACTCCCGGCTGGCCTGGAGCATCTCACCGACGGCTGTGCAGTTCTCCCAGGCGGAACGAGAGACCACATCCCCGACGACCTGGTGGGCGGTGATCTCGGTGGTGCTGGCAGCGGTGAGGATTCGGGTGACAATATCCTGGTAGAAGTGCTCCGGGCCGTCAAAGAGGATCTGCGGGTGCGCACCCACCAGGTCGAACAGGTATGCGAACTCCGGGGCCTCCGCGCCGACCACCAGCAGGATGCGGATGCATTTGGTCTGCACCTGCAGCAGGCGCGCCAGGTAGAGAATCGGCCCGCCTCTGCGGCCCTGCTGACGAAGGGGTTCCAGGGCGGTGGCAGGGAGGCCGGCAAAGGGAGCGGGGATCTCCCCCCCGCCCTCAAGCACCTGCCCAATGCTCCCCAGCAGGGAGTCAAACCGGGCCGGGTCAAGGCTCACAATGGTGAAGACCGTGGGCACGTAGTCGAGCCCGAAACGCCGGCGGGCCGTGAACATCAGGGCATCGCGCCAACCCAGGGCCTGCATGGGGTCGGAGGTGGTCAGGATCACCTGGGTCTCCGCGGAGGGTGTCTCATGAATGACATGTCCCGCCTGCCCGAGATGCTCGAGAAGCGAGGCTGCGACCCGGTCCGCCAGGGGCTCACCGCGCCCGGGGACATAAGAGATATACTGTTGTTTAAGCCATGTGTGTGTGGGAATTGTTTGCATATTCGGAAACCGTACTGGTAAGGCAACGCTAAAGTGGACGGAGCCAGAGAGAAGCTCCACTTAATTATACTGAATCTGCTCCAATTTTTGAAACACCGGTGGAGGACAAGAGATACATCTCCCACGAACGAGGGATCTCATGAGGATTGACCATGTCACCCGGCGCCTGCATTACAGGGCTGCCAGGACCGCACCTGCCTTGCGAATGCCCGGCGAAGCGCTGGAAAGCACTCTAATAAAAGAAATCCAGCCTGCGGACCGTGAGCCGTGGAAACCCGGCAGGGAGGGCTGTGCTGTAACCCACGCGCCTCAACCCACCGGGCCTCTTTGCAGACAATTCTCAGGTCCCGACGACGATGCCGCCATCCACGCGCAGAATCTCGCCGGTGATGAAGGAGGCCTCATCGGAGGCAAGGAAGAGGTAGGCGTTGGCAATGTCACGCGGATCGCCCAGGCGTCCGAGCGGGGTATGCGCCCTCATGCCATCCAGCACCTTTTCGGGCATGGCGGTGATCATCTCGGTGGCGGTGAAACCCGGGGCCACGGCATTGACGCGGATACCGTAGCGGCCCAGCTCGCGCGCCCAGACCCTGGTCATACCGATCACGCCGGACTTGGAGGCAACGTAATTGGTCTGGCCGAAGTTGCCTTCCTGCCCAACCACGGAGGTGGCGTTCAGGATCACGCCCCCGCCCTGCTTGATCATCGCCGGGGCAACCGCCTGGGCGCAGTGGAACACGCCTTTCAGATTTACCGAGATCACCAGGTCAAAATCGGGCTCGGACATCTGCCCAATGAGCTGACCATCCTTGAATTTGACAAGCTGCCCGTCGCGCAGCACCCCGGCATTGTTGACCAGCACATCAATGCGGCCGTAGCGTGCGAGGACCGCTTCGATCCATTTCCCGACCTCCTCCCGGCTGGCGACATCCACCTTGTAATGGGCGGACTCTGGACCCAGATGTTTGAGCAGATCCGCTCCGGCGGTCTCGTTGAGATCGCAGATCACCACCCTGGCGCCTTCCTCGGCAAAACGCAGGGCGGTGGCTTTACCGATCCCCGCCGCGCCGCCGGTCACGAGCACCACTTTATCCTTCATTCGCATGAGACACCATCCTTTGATCGTAGATTGAGTTCACTAATCAGGTTAACGTGGATTCCCTCACACTTCGACGCCAAAACGCCTGCACTTTGACGGGTATTTTGTCAGGCAGCCACCGTTAAGCTGAGTAAAGGCATACAAGAATTTTACCTTAGACGGCTTGATGGATAAGGGAGGAACCAGCCTGACGGGCCTTTCAGCGGCACAATGGAGTATCATCAGGGCTATTCTGCGATCACCAGGGAGATCATGGATACACAATCCAGCCGATTCTCACGGGGGTACACCATTGCCTTTATTGCAACCGTCCTGTGGTCCACCACGGGGATCCTGATCAGTTATCTGGGCCGGACTTACCAGCTCCCCTCATTGGTGCTGGCCTTCTGGCGGGACCTGTTCGTCGCCGCGGGGATGCTGCTCGGTCTACTGGCCTTCAGCCGCAAGCGCTTCCACCTGCCGCGGGCACAGTGGAAGTTCATGGTCCTGTATGGATTAACGCTGGCGATCTTCAACTCGATGTGGACGTTCTCTGTGCAGTACAACGGCGCGGCGGTGGCCACGGTACTGGCCTTCAGTTCGCCCGCCATGACCGCCATCCTCAGCCGGATGGTTTTCAAGGAGCAGTTCAGCCGCGTCAAGGTGATCTCGATCGTGCTCAGCCTGGCAGGGACCGTGCTGGTCTCGGGGGCGATCAGCCCGGAGGCCTGGAGGCTGAACCCGGCAGGGATCACCTTCGGGCTGCTGACGGGCCTGCTGTTCGCCATCTACAACCTGGAAGGGAAGCATGCTTCGGACCAGTCCATCGACTCTTGGACGGCATTGCTCTACAGCTTTGCAGCGGCGGCGGTCTTCCTTCTACTGTTCAATGCGGGAGATGATGCAATTGCGGGCAAGCCGCTTCCGGGCGACCTGCTGTGGCTGGGGGACTCGCTCAGCGGATGGGGGATCCTCATCTTCCTGGGCGTGGCTCCTACGCTGGGAGGCTTCGGCCTCTACACGCTGAGTATGCGCTACCTCAGCCCCACTGTCACCAACCTGATCGCGACCTTCGAACCGGTACTGACCGCGGTGTGGGCCTTTCTGCTGTTCGGGGAACTGCTGCATGGGATACAGTTGATGGGCAGCCTGGTGCTCTTCGCCGGGATCATCCTGCTGCGCCTCGGCGAGGGGCGCGGAGGCGCTGAAGGGGCGATCGAGCCTGCCAACCTGTACGATATGTGAAGCGGTCTCCGATCACGAGGCGGGCGGGGTGATCTCCTTCATCTGCCGGATGAGGAGCAAGCACAGCGCCAGCAATCCCAGCGCAAGCAGGAGCGAGGGGGTAAAGGAACCGTCGGGGGTACGCATGGCTTCCATCACATAGACGAAGACCACCGCTGCCTGGCCGAACAACTGGATCAGGCCGTTGGAGGTACCCTCCGGTGTGGGGCGGGTAATCTCGGCGGAATATTGCATCCCGATGGGCAGCGCGCTGACCAGAAAAAATCCAAGCACAAAGACAGAGACAAGCAGCAGGGGCAGGCCGGCCGCGTAGGTCAGGCCAAGGAGTCCCGGGATGGAGCCGAGGACCGCCACGAACAGGAAAAGCCTGCGCCTGTGCCAACGGTCGGAGAGCGCCGGCAGGACGACCGCGCCGAGCACGCCGCCCACGATCATCACCGCACCCAGGGTGCCGGCATCCGTGGGCGTCAGGCCGCGCGGGCGTACGATCCCCTCCACCCAGGTGGTGAGACCGTTGAAGATGCCCAACCCAATGAAAGCCACGACAAGATAGAGCCAGAAGGACCGCACAGTGAGGGCATGCTTGAGACCGGCCAGCATCAGGGCGCGCACCTCCTCGCCAGGAGGGTTTGGAGGCGTAGGCGGCTTCTCGCGCGCAAACAGGATGAACAGCACCGAGGAGAGCGCCGTGATCCCGCCATACATGAGCTGCACGGCAGGAATGGTCATGCTTTCGGTCAGGATGGGTGTAAGCACCATGCCAAGCGCGGTCCCCAGGAGGCTCGCCAGTGTCACCAGTCCCACGGCGGTGGCGCGCCCGTCGGAGGCGAACCAGTTGGCGGGCATTTTTGTCCAGGCGTTCAACAGGAAGGGTTGGGCGATGGCGATCCCAACGGTGCTCCATAATGCCAGCGGATAGCTCGCGCCTGCGAGCCCGCGCAGGACGCCGAAGACCCCCATCAGGGCGCAGCCGATGCCGACCGCCAGCCGGAAGCCCCAGGTGTCAATGACCCAGGAGGCCGGAATGGAGAGTGGGATGAAGGCAATCATGAAGACCATCGAGAGCAGGCCGATCTGCAAGTCGGTGACGCCATAGAAGGCCGCGGCAGGCCCGGTTATGGGAGCATAGGCGATCCAGAGCATCTGAATGGTAAGGTTGACGAACATAAAGAGCGCCAGCACCACCCAGCGATAACCATAGAGTTTGTATTGTCCGGTCATGGGCACCTGTGCGAACGATCCAGAATGAAGGCCGCAGCCCCTCAAGGGTTCAGGTGAGGATGGATGGGGCTCATCCGTCTGTCAACCTGCCCGGGGCCTCGAAACGAACATCATATATAACCCGGTTTGCTGGCTGAGGTGCGCCGGCAGCCATCAAAGCGCCACCCGCGCTGAGCGAAGCGTAAGCGGAGACGAAGCGCCGGGGGAATAGGTCCGCGCCGCTCGCAGAGCCCGGAGGGCTTTCGTGGGGACTGAGCCGGGGCTTCAGCCCCGGCGTACGTAAGACCTCGCGCTGTGCGCAGCCTCTCCCCCGTTCCTGACAGGAAAGGGGGCCGGGAGGATAGGTCCACTTCGTGCTTGCTCGGCCCAGGTCTCACCGCACAGCGTCCCATAGCAAAGCGGAGGAAGACCGGGCCGCTCCCCTGACCGCAGGTCTCCCCGGAGATCGGATGCGCTTCATCTCCGCTTCGCTCCGTTCAGCGCGAGAGACGAAGCGCCGGGGGATAGGTCCACTTCGAGCACCCATCAAGACCGGGAACTTGACGTCGTCAGGATTCCCATCTAATATCTCAGCATGATACGCATGGACTGCACGGACCTGCGCCGGTTCCCCTTCTTCCCGCTCCACCGGTTTAGGGACATCGATATCCCCATGGGATCATTCCGAGGAAATTTATGAACCACGAGCGCGTTTATCGTTATCTGAACCCCGTCACAGCGGTTTTCGTCACTGTGTTGATCGTGAGCAATGTCGCTTCATCGGCCAAGATCGTGGACCTGGGCTTTAAGCTCTTCCATGTACCCATGGCCTTCGATGCGGGAACGATCCTCTTCCCCATCAGCTACATCTTTGGAGATATCCTGACGGAGGTATACGGGTTCAAGAACTCGCGCCGCGTGATCTGGGCCGGGTTCTTCTGCCTGACGCTGGCGGCGCTCACATTCTGGGCGGTCAGTCGTCTGCCCGGCGAGGCTCAATGGCAGGGATACGCCGGCGATGCGGCCTACCAGTCCATCCTGGGAGGGATGAGCAGTGGGGGGATCGTCATGGCAAGCCTTGGCGCCTACTGGGCCGGGGAGTTCAGCAACTCGGTCATCCTGGCGAAGATGAAGGTATGGACCGGGGGCCGCTGGCTGTGGACGCGCACTATCGGAAGCACCCTGGTGGGGGAACTGATCGATTCGTCCGTATTCGTTGCCCTCGCTTCCCTGGCAGGTGTCTTCCCCTGGAGCCTCTTCGTCACGCTGGTGCTGACCAATTATCTTTTCAAGTCGGCAGTGGAAGCGATCATGACGCCCGCGACCTACGCGGCAGTGGGATTCCTCAAGCGCGCCGAGGCCGAGGACTACTTCGACCGGGGGACGAACTTCAACCCATTCGCGGGGTGAAGAATCCAGACACGCCGGGGTCGGACCCTATCGACCCGGGTACCACCCGTGGAAGAAGGGCAGGCGTCCGGGGGAGGAGGGTCCCTGGGCGCTGCCGCCCAGCGCGCCGAACACCTGGGTCAGCCCTGCCGCGGCGGCGAAGATGAGGAAGCCGTTCAGGATGCCAACCAGCCACTTCATCAGCCCCTTTTCGGTGGAACGGGCGGCAATATAGAGCGCCAGAAGCATGGCAATCCCGAACCCCAACCATTTTTCAAGCGGTGCGAAGGCAGGGCCGATCAGGTAGGTCAGCACATTGGGGATGACCATGGCGACGAGCGCTGCGCCCT
>CAYMQX010000125.1:0-7814 GCA_964392495.1 uncultured Anaerolineaceae bacterium | reverse complement strand
AAACAGCGCGTGGTGGGACAGGCAGGGATCCTCGACTCAGCCCGGATGCGGGCATTCGTGGCGATGGAGACAGGCGTGAGCGTGGAAAACATCGCCTGTTATGTGCTGGGCGGGCACGGTGACGAGATGGTGCCCATGACGCGCCACTCCAACATCGCCGGGATCGCGCTGCGCGATTACCTCCCGGCTGACCGGCTGGCGGCGATCGTGGCGCGCACGCGCAAGGGCGGCGGAGAGATCGTCAACCTGTTGAAGACCGGCTCGGCGTATTACGCGCCTTCCGCGGCGGTGGCCCAGATGGCGGAGGCGATCCTTAAGGACAAGCATCTGATTGTGCCTTGCGCGGCATACATGGAAGGGGAGTACGGGCTGAACGACATGTTCTTCGGCGTGCCGGTCATGCTGGGGCGCTCGGGCGTTGAGAAGATCATCGAGTATTCGATGGACGATGAGGAGAAGGCGCTGTTTGAGAAATCGGCGGCAGCGGTGAAGGAAACCCACGAGGCGCTTCGCAGCCTCGTAAAAGTGCAGTAGCCAAGAGGTACAGATCTCTCCGGAAGGGGCCTGTGCCTTATTTTTTGAGGAGGAAAAATGATCCTGCATGAGAAGCTGGAAGCCGGGCTGCCCGCCTGGCGGGAGCGCATCAAGAACCTGAACAAGGAGCACGGGGAGGTGGTGGTAGCCCAGGTCAATGTGGGCCAGGTGATCGGGGGGATGCGCGACATCAAATCGCTCCTGACGGATGTCTCGTACGTGGACCCGGCGGAGGGGATTCGTTTCCGCGGGATGTCGATCCCGCAGGTGCTGAAGGCGCTGCCGAGGGGCAGGGGGGCCAGGATGCCGCTGGTGGGCGGGTTGTATTACCTGCTGCTGATCGGCGAGGTGCCCACCCGGGAACAGGCCCTGGAAGTGGAGGCGGAGTGGGCAAGGCGGGCGAGCATCCCCGAGCATGTGTTCAAAATGCTGAAAACCATGCCGGAAAATACCCACCCGATGACGCTGTTCTCGCAGGCGGTGCTGGCTTTGCAGAATGGGTCGGTGTTCGCCCGGCGGTATCACGAGGGGATGAAGAAGGATGCCTACTGGGAAGCGGCCCTGGACGACAGCCTGGAGCTGACCGCCAAACTCCCGCTGATCGCGGCCTTCATCTACCGGATGAAGTATTTTGGAGAGACCAAGAAACCGAAATACAACCCGAAATACGATTACGGAACCAATTTTGCAAGGATGATCAAGGTGGAGGATAAGAAAGGCTACGCCGACCTGGCGCGCCTCTATTTCATCCTGCACAGCGATCATGAGTCGGGGAATGTTTCAGCCCACACCATGCACCTGGTCGGCTCGGCGCTGTCGGACCCCTATCTCTCATTCTCAGCGGCGCTGAACGGGCTGGCCGGGCCGCTGCATGGGCTTGCCAACCAGGAATGCCTGGGATGGCTGCTGGACGTGCACAAGCAGTTCGGTGGGGTGCCCTCACGAGAGGAACTCTATAAGTTCGCCTGGGATACGCTCAACAGCGGCAAGGTGATCCCCGGTTATGGTCATGCAGTGCTGAGGGTACCGGATCCGCGTTACACGGCCCAGATGGAATTCGCCAAGAAGCGCTTCCCGGAGGACGAGCTGGTCCGGCTGGCGGATCTGGTCTTTGATGTGGTGCCACAGGTGCTGAAAGAGCAGGGTAAGGCCAAGAATCCCGCACCGAATGTGGACGCGATCAGCGGCACGCTGCAATATTACTACGGCGTGCGCCATTTCGACTTCTACACGGTGCTGTTCGGGATCGGCCGGGCCCTGGGTGTGACGGCCAACTATGTATGGGCGCGCGCGTTGGGGATGCCGCTCGAGCGGCCCAAGTCTGTGACGACCAGGATGCTGGAGGAGACTGTCGCCAAGGCGAGCCTGCCCACGCCGAACCCGTAGAGCAAGGCATGAAACCGAACTCCCGGTGCAGCCAGCACCGGGAGTTTTTTTATTGCAAAGGCATGGCAGGCCGCCGGGCGATGGGCTGTTGGGCAATGCACTCTCAACAGGAACAGCATGGCTGCCCCGGATGAATTCCGCCCAAAACCGAATATTGGGGATGGTCTTATTAAGGCTTCTAGCGGTAATCGCTGCCCAGGCCAGTCTGATCTACAAGCTTGCTGTCGGTGCGGACATAGATGCCGTTGGGCAGCTCGAGGTACAGACCCTGGTCCTCCATGAAGCCGCGCAGCTTGTTGAAATTATCCGCGACCACATCCGGCTTGAGCTGGAGGATGCTGTAATCATAGTTCCACTTGTCATGTCCGGGCGCAAAGGCGGCTGCCGGGGGGCCTTTGGCAATGACTGGATCGTTCTTCCCAAGCAGGTCGAGGCTGGGGCGCTCGGAGAAGTAGGGGATCTGTCCGGCGGCATGAACAGCGATCACAGCCTGAGGGTCGGTAAAGCGGCGGATGTGCAGACCCAACTTCACGCGCTGGATATCGGTGCGCAGCATGGGAGCATTGGAATAGGTCCACCGAAACCAGGGCTCACCGCTCATGACCAGGACAGCGCCCAGGCCGATCAGCGCCGCAGCCCAGGGCTTAAGATTCAGACGCCTGGCAGTTCGGAGCACTTGCTCCACGGCAAGAGCAAACAGGAGGATGAGGGCAGGCATCCCCGGGGCGATGAATCGGTTGGCGGAATCGACCAGGTCTTCGGCGTAATCGCCTCCCACCCAGACGGAGTAGGCGACCTGGGCGGTAAAGATGGAGAGAAGCAGGGCGGTCTCCCGTGTGCGCAGGGAGGGATAGATCCATAACCCCAGAACTCCAATGAACAGAGGCAGGGAAAAATCGCGCCAGGCATAGTCGCCCAAACTGAGCAGGCCGGTGCGGATGCGCTCCCAGGCGGTGAAACCATTGACTTTGAGGTAGTAGGTGTTGGGAAGAAAATCTCCAAAGTATGCCTTTTGGAAGAACAGCACACCGATCAACATCAGAATGGAGGCCAGGCCTGGGATGAGAGCCATTCGAGGCGACCTGCTCAAGAGGTACAGGACCACCAGGCTTGCCGGAAGCACCGCATCCATGCGGATCAGGACGGCGTATCCCAGCACAAGCCCCAGAAGCCAGGGATCCCGGGGGCGGGAGGAGGCGCCGTCCTGTAAAAGGCGTACAGCCAGCAGGAGGGCCAGTCCCAGGCAGAGAACCAGCGCGCCGGTCTCCAGGCCTCTCAGGGTCCAAAACACAAGGGGGAAATAAAAGGCCGCGGCAGTCGCGGCGATGAGCGGGGCGGTTCCTTCCGGGGAGAGACGGGTGCCGAGATGGAAGACCACGGCAGTGTTCCCCAGCAGGATCATCGCCCCTGCCAGCATGACCGCCAGTGAGATGTAAGGCTGCGGGAATTGCAGCAGATGGAAAACAGCGAGGAGCAGGGTCCAACCGAGGTTGGTAAAGCCTTCCACAGGGGGTTGGGCGATGTTCCAGAGCAGGCCGTTCCCCTGCGCAAGGTTGCGCGCGAAGCGCATGGAGATCATGGCATCGTCGACCAGGGTGAACCAGGTTTTATCCCCGACAGTGAAGGCTGTGCGCCAGATAAAAAGCAGGTAGAAGAGCCCCGAAACAGCCAACAAGACCAGGAGGGCAGGGCGTTTGGAGGGCATTTTTTGAGTATAACACGCGCTTTTTTGGAGGCTGATGGGCGTTCGGCAACGGCGATTGTGTTATATTAATCCAAACAGAAATCGGTCAGACCCATCCCCGGAGGATGCAAGCGGGAACCAGTCTGCCCGGCCTTGCATAGAAAAAGGTAATCTCATGAGACAATCCAACAACCGAAACCCCGGAATGCCGCTCGACCTGGACTGGGTGATGGGCGCGCATGTCAACCGGAGCGCGGTGGAGCGGCGCGTCGAATCGCTCCCCAAACGGCGGACGATCAAGAAGGACTGGCAGGCTGCCTGGCTGCTGCGCGCTGTGACCTGCATCGATCTGACCACGCTGGCAGGTGACGACACACCAGGGCGCATCAAGCGCCTGTGCGCCAAGGCCAAATTCCCTATCCGTCCAGATATGCTGGCGCGGCTTCCGGTGGAGGGCGAGAAGATCACGGTGGGTGCGGTGTGCGTGTACCCCAGCCGGGTCAAGGATGCAGTGGAGGCGCTGCGCGATACAGAGATCCCGGTGGCCTCGGTGGCGACCGGCTTCCCCGCCGGACAGACGCCGCTGGTCCAGCGCATCGCGGAGATCGAGCAGGCTATCGAGGCGGGGGCGCGTGAGGTGGATGTGGTCATCAACCGCACCTACGCGCTGACGGGGGACTGGCAATCTCTTTACGAGGAACTCAGGCAGTTCCGCGCCACCTGCGGGGAGGCAGCGCATATGAAGACCATCCTTGCAACGGGCGAACTGGGCACGCTCAAACAGGTGTACCAGGCCAGCCTGGTGGCGATGATGGCCGGGTCGGACTTCATCAAGACCTCCACAGGCAAAGAGGCCGTGAATGCCACCCTGGAGTTCAGCCTGGTAATGACACGCGCCATCCGTGAATATCTGGAGCGCACCGGTTTCAAGGTGGGGTTCAAGCCGGCAGGGGGGATCAGCACCGCCAAGCAGACGCTCGCCTGGCAGGCCCTGATGAACGAGGAACTTGGCCCGGAGTGGTTGATGCCGGACCTGTTCCGCATCGGCGCGAGCAGCCTGTTGACCGACCTGGAGCGGCAGTTGTATCACTACATCACCGGTCATTACGCTGCCCGGCACCACATGCCGATGGGATAGGCCGTTTTATAAAGGATCGGAGTCAGAGATGAATACTTTCCTGGATGTATTCAAGAACATGCAGTACGGGCCGGCGCCCGAATCCCCGGCGGCGGTGGAAGCCTGGCTGGAGGAACACGGCCGCAAGTTCGGGCTGTTCATCAACAACGAGTGGGTAACGCCCAGGGGCGCGAAATATTACCCCAGCCATGACCCCTCCAGTGGAGCGTTGATCGGGGAGACCGTGCAGGCAACGCAGAAGGAAGTGGATGCGGCGGTGGGCGCGGCGCGAGAGGCTTTTGAAAGCTGGAGCAAAACCCCCGGGGTGGTGCGTGCCCGTCACATGTACGCCATCGCTCGCAATATTCAGAAGCACCACCGCCTGCTGGCGGTGCTGGAGTCGATGGACAATGGGAAGCCCATCCGCGAGTCGCGGGATATCGATGTGCCGCTGCTGGCCAGGCATTTTTATTATTACGCGGGCTGGGCGCAGTTGATGGAGACCGAGCTGCGCGATTACCAGCCGGTGGGAGTGGTGGGACAGATCATTCCCTGGAATTTCCCGCTGCTGATGCTGGCCTGGAAGATCGCACCGGCCATTGCGATGGGCAACACGGTGGTACTCAAACCCGCCTCCTACACACGGCTGAGCGCGCTGCTGTTTGCAGAGATCGTGGCCGAAGCAGGGCTGCCGCCGGGGGTGGTCAATGTGATCACGGGGAGCAGCGCCGCCGGCTCGATGCTGGTCCGGCACCCGGATGTGGACAAGATCGCATTTACCGGGTCCACGGACGTGGGGCGCACGCTGCGGCACCAGACGGCCGGTTCGGGAAAGAAGCTCTCGCTGGAACTGGGAGGCAAGTCGCCGTTCGTGGTGTTCGAGGACGCCGACCTGGACGGAGCCGTGGAAGGTGTGGTGGATGCCATCTGGTTCAACCAGGGACAGGTCTGCTGTGCGGGCTCGCGGCTGCTGGTACAGGAAAACGTGGCGGAGCGATTTATCCACAAGCTGAAGGCCCGCATGGAACATATGCGGGTGGGCGACCCGCTGGACAAGTGCATCGACATGGGCGCCATCGTGGACCAGTCACAATGGGATACCGTGGACGGGTGGGTCAAGACCGGCGCGAGCGAGGGCGGAGAGGTCTTCCAGCCGGATATCCCGCTGCCCGGGAAGGGGCTCTTCTACCGGCCAACGCTGATCACCGGGCTGGACCCGGCGGCGGCGACTGTGCAGGAGGAGATCTTCGGGCCGGTGCTGGTCTCGCTCACGTTCCGCACGCCCGCGGAAGCGATCGCGCTGGCGAACAACACACGCTATGGCCTGGCGGCCAGTGTGTGGAGCGACAACATCAACCTGGCCCTGGACGCAGCCAGCAAGATCAAGGCCGGTTCGGTGTGGGTGAACTGTACCAACCTGTTCGACGGGGCGGCTGGATTCGGGGGCTACCGGGAATCGGGTTTTGGACGCGAAGGCGGCCGCGAAGGGCTGTTCGAGTACCTGCGCCCCGCATGGATGGAACGTCCGCGACCCGGTTTTAAGCCGCCCGCGGAGGGTGAGGCGGTGAAGTGGGGCGAGCATGTGCCGGCCCGCCCAATGATGCCCTCCACCGAACGAGCCAACGGGCGCGAACTTCCACACGTGGATCGGACGCCCAAGATGTACATCGGCGGCAGGCAGGTTAGGCCGGATGGCGCCTATACGCTGGCGGTGCTGGGAGCCAATGGCGAGATCATCGGCCAGGTGGGCGACGGCAACCGGAAGGATATCCGCGAGGCTGTGGAAGCTGCACATGCAGCGCACCTCTCGAAACCCGGCTGGGCCATGCGCCACGGCTATAACCGCTCACAGATCCTGTATTTCATTGCCGAGAACCTGGATGCCCGGAATGCTGAATTTGTGGAGCGCATCATGGCCATGACGGGGCGCAGCCGCCGGCTTGCCCAGCAGGAGGTGGATGCCTCGGTGGAGCGGCTGTTCTCCTATGCAGCCTGGGCCGATAAGTACGGCGGAAGCGTGCAGGAGACGACGCTGCGCGGCATTACGGTGGCGGTGAACGAGCCGGTGGGGGTGATCGGGATCGCCTGCCCGGATGAGTATCCTCTGCTGGGCTTTGTCTCGCTGATGGGCCCCGCGATCGCGCGCGGCAATACAGTGGTGATGATCCCCAGTCAAAAATACCCGCTCTCGGCTGCGGACTTCTACCAGGTGCTGGATACCTCGGATGTGCCGGGCGGGGTGGTCAATATCGTCACGGGAGACCGGGACCACCTGATTAAGACGCTGGTGCAGCATGAGGATGTGGATTCGGTCTGGTATTTTGGGCCAGCGGAGGGCAGCTATCATGTGGAGTACGAATCCTCGGCCAATATGAAGCGGACCTGGGTGGGCTACGGCCTGCCGCGGGATTGGATGGACCGGGAGCAGGGTGAGGGACACGAATTTCTGCACGAGGCGACTCAGGTGAAAAACATCTGGGTGCCGACCGGAGAGTGATCCCCCGAACGATGTAAAGAGAAAGCAGGAGCCGGCTCAACACCGGCTCCTGCTTTTTGCGGTCCAAATCGAAGCGGGGCTACACCAGCGCTTCGAACTGCTCACGTGAGAGGGTCTCCTGGTCCAGGAGGGAGGCAGTGACGCGCTCTACAAGGTCCTTCCTTTCGGTGAGGATGTGCCGTGCCTGTTGATAACCATCTTCGAGGATGCCGGTAATGGCCTCATCGATGGCTTCATAGGTTTTCTGGCCGCTGCGGGGGGTGGAGAGAGCTTCGTAGCCCTCGGGGCGGTTGAAGACCCGCAGACCGGAGGCACCCATGCCGAGGCGCATGACCATCTCCTCGGCAAGTTGGGTGGCAACCTTGAGATCACTGGCCGCGCCGCTGGTGATGTCGCCGCAGTACAGTTCCTCGGCGGCGCGTCCGCCCATCAAGCCGGTGATGCGGGCCATGAACTGGTTGCGGGACATGAGCATGGTCTCCTCTTCAGGGAGGGACATGGTGAAGCCGCCCATCTGGCCGCGCGGGATAATGGAGACCTTGTAGACGGGGTCGGAGTGAGGGGTGGAGTGCATCACCACGGCGTGGCCGGCCTCA
>CAYMQX010000124.1:6910-7936 GCA_964392495.1 uncultured Anaerolineaceae bacterium | reverse complement strand
CAGATCCATGGCGGCCTCCTCGTAGGATTTAACAAAGCCCTGCAGGCGCGCCTGCACCACCAGGGTCACAAAAGGTACACTAAACGCGATGTGTGAGACGATCACCGTCCCCAACCCCATGGCCAGCCGGGCATCCCCCTCCAGACCCAGGTTGTTGTTCAGGAAGGTGAACAACTGGCTGAACAGGGTCAGGATGCCGATGCCCATCACGATCTCAGGGATGACGATGGGGATGTAGAGAGAAAGCTGGGAAAAGGGCTTCAGCCGGAAGTTATAACGCTGAAGGGCCAGGGCAGCCATGGTACCGATCACAACGGAAACCAGCGTGGAACTGATGGCGATCGTCATGGTATTGCTGGCTGCGCCCATCACCTCCCGATTCCTGGAAAGCTCACAGAACCAATGGAAGGGCCCGCAGGGGCTGGAGACCACGAGGTTTCCATCCATCACGGTCCTGTCGCTGAATGTCGGAATAAAGCCCTGAAAGGTCACATTGGCACGCGAGGCATTGAAGGAATAGAGCATCAACACCAGGATCGGCGCATACAGGAAGAAATATACCAGGAGCGCCGCCGCACGGATAAAAGGAGAACGGCGAAATGGGTTCATGCCGCCACAATCTCCTCGCCAAAGCCGAATTTACGCGTATAAAAATAGGTGACGATCAGCGTCATGATCATCAGGATCAGGGAGGCCGCGCTCCCAAAGGTCGGATCGCGGGCATCCAAAAATTGCCGCTGGATCAGGTTGCCGATCAGGATCACCTGCCGCCCTCCGAGAATATCCGAGACGATGAATGTACCCATCACGGGGACGAACACGAGGATGGTCCCTGCCACCACGCCGGGCATGGAAAGCGGCAGTGTGATCCGCAGAAAGGTGCGGAAGGAATTTGCTCCCAGGTCGGCCGCGGCCTCATACAGCGATGTATCGATCTTTTCCAAGGAGGTAAAGATGGGCAGGATCATGAAAGGCAGGAACTCATAGATCATGCCCACCAACACGGCACCGGGCGTATACAGCATC
>CAYMQX010000124.1:6575-6900 GCA_964392495.1 uncultured Anaerolineaceae bacterium | reverse complement strand
CAATGGTTGGAACGGAATGTGCAGCATACCCGCCGCCCACCCGATGACATTATTGATCACCCCCTCTTTGCGCAGCAGCATCATCCAGGCATAGACCCGGATCACAAAATTGGTCCACAAGGGGATCAGCACCAGGAAAAGGAAAGTATTCCGGCGCAGGGGGTGCGCCCGGGCGATGAAGTAGGACAAAGGGTAGGCGAGCAGGATCACGCCCACGGTTGTATACAGCGCCAGCAGGAGGGAGCGCTGCAGGATCTGAAGGTACAGCGGGTCAAAACAGACTGCGGCGCCATTCTCACAGCTGGTATCGTAGCCGGAGAGCCGG
>CAYMQX010000124.1:0-6565 GCA_964392495.1 uncultured Anaerolineaceae bacterium | reverse complement strand
GATAGGGTGAATATCCCGTCCCCATCCGGGCTGCGCTTTCCGAGGCTGATGACGGTAGTCAGGAGCAGCGGGACGATGAGCAGAACGATCATCCATAGCAGTGTGGGCGAGATCAGGAGTGTGCCCTGCATAGCCTTGTCTTCACGCAAACGTTTAAACATGGCCGCTCCCTATTTCTTCAGCACCAGGGTGTTTTCCGGCATCAAGGCCAGGTGAACCTGCTGCCCGACCGTGTAGAATGATTCAGGGTCCAACCGGGAGATACGGTTCTGTTCCCAAACTTTGATGCGGCTTTCCCCCACCTGCACAACCACATGTGTATTGGATCCAATATAAACGGTACTGGTGACCGACCCACTGAGACCGTTGTAATCCCGGGATTGGTCGGTGATGCGTACCTTCTCAGGGCGGATGGATACCACCACATCCTCTCCATTGACCAGCCCCGGTTCCACCGGCGTTCCGGTCAGTTCGCAATTCAGGGCCGGGATGAAGACCGTGCTCTCCCCCTCCGAGAGTGCCTTGACCTGCCCCTCGAAGAAATTTGACTCTCCGATGAAATCAGCTACAAACCGATTGTTGGGGCGTTCGTAGATCTCAACCGGCGATCCCATCTGCATCACCCTGCCCTTGCTCATGACCGCGATCCGGTCGGACATTGTAAGGGCCTCTTCCTGGTCATGGGTAACATAGATAAAGGTGATTCCCAACTGCTGCTGCAGGGCCTTCAACTCCAGCTGCATCTCCTTGCGGAGCTTGAGATCCAGCGCTCCAAGGGGCTCATCCAACAGGAGAACGTCCGGGGTCTTGACCAGGGCGCGAGCCAGTGCCACACGCTGCTGCTGGCCACCCGAAAGCTGTTTTGGAAGTCGTTTTCCCATCCCTGAGAGCTGCACCATGTCCAGGAAGCGTTTAACGCGTTTCTCGATCTCGTCTTTGCCGGCGCCCTCCATTTCGAGTCCAAAAGCAATATTCTGGGAGACATTCATATGCTGAAACAGTGCGTAGTTCTGAAAAACAGTATTAACCTTGCGCTGGAAGGGCGGACGATGCCCCATGGGCTCGCCCTCGATATAGACCTCCCCGCTGGTCGGCCACTCAAATCCGGCGATCATACGCAGGGAGGTCGTCTTGCCGCAGCCCGATGAGCCAAGCAGCGAGAAGAATTCGCCATTCCTGATCTTGATGTTCACATGGTCCACAGCCAGCATCTCATTCCCCTCCGGGGTTATGAACTGCTTGGCGACATCCTGCAACTCCACCGCAAATTCGTTCTCCATTTACCTGCTCCTGCTGATTGAACCGAGGGTGTCTTCAAGGCGATCGAGAAGGATGTCCAACTGCTCGTAGGAAATGATCAGGGGAGGCTCGATGCGGATCGTCTGTGCGTTTGTCAACGTCCCGGCCACGAGCACACCGCGTTTAAACAGGCCCGCAGCCACTTTGTAACCGGTGTCAGCATCCCTGAAGTGCATACCGATCAACAATCCCTTCCCTGTAATTTTCTCATAAATCTCCGGATATTGCCGGGCCAAATTCTCCAGTTTTGGGATCAGATAGGCACCCTTTTCAGCGGCCTGTTCCCACAGGCGCTCACGCAGCGTCACATGGATGGCCGCGATGGCCGCCGAACAGGCCAAAGCGCCGCCTCCGGTAGTCGTGGTGTGCATAAAGGGATTCGGATACATCATGGGCTGGAAGATCTCTTCGGTGGTGCACACCGCACTGATCGGCATTACACCTCCGCCAAGGGATTTGGCCGCCATAAGGATATCCGGCTCGACATCCCAGTGGTTCACCCCCCACAGCCTGCCTGTCCGCCCCAGTCCTGTCTGCACCTCGTCTGCAATGAGCAGGGCCCCGTAGCGGCGTGTGGTCTCACGGACGCAAGGCCAGAAATCGTCAGGAGGAACGATAGCGCCGGCCTCTCCCTGGATGGGCTCGAAGATCACGCCTGCCACACCAACCCCTGTCCGCTCACAGATCTCAAGCTGGCGTTGCACAGCCTCCGCGTCGCCAAAGGGAACGTGATAGACGGGGCCGCCATACATAACTCCAAGAGGTGCACGGAAATCCGCCTTGCCGATCATGGAGAGCGAGCCCATGGTTTTTCCATGAAAGCCCCGTACCGCCGCAATAAAAGCCGGCCTTTTGGTGTAGAGCTTGGCGATCTTGATGGCGGCTTCAACTGCTTCGGTCCCGCTGGCGGCAAACCAGCTATATTTCAGGTCGCCAGGCGTGATCTCCGCCAGCAGCCGGGCCAGCACGCCGCGCAACGGGTCGATCAACTCCTGGGAGGGCATGGGGGTCCGCCCCAATTGAGCTTTAACCGTCTCCACCACCTCCGGATGGCTCCAGCCGAGGTCCATCATGCCGAATCCGCCCAGACAGTCCAGGTATTCCCTCCCCAGCACATCCTTAAAGACTGCACCAGACCCGGTCCATTCCACTGCAGCCCAATCGCCGGCTTCGGTCACCGACTTGCGGTATTCCAGCCAGCCGCGATTGAAATGTTCGGCGAAGTTCTGCCGGGATTCTTCGATGATCTGTTTGCCCGCGGCCTCGTCCGGAAGGTCCTTCTGCCGGATCAAGTCGATCCAGCGCGTGGAATATTCCAGTACTCCTTTAAAGTCGGTATCCATGATCAGAACTTCCGGCTCCATTCTTTAGGCCAGCGCTCAACGACCACCTTTTTCTGCGTGAAGAACTCGACGGCATCAGAGCCCTGGCCGTGCATATCGCCGAAGAAGCTGTCCTTCCAGCCGCTGAAGGGATAGAAAGCCATGGGGGCAGCCACGCCAATATTAATGCCGATATTGCCCGCCTCCACCTCATTGCGGAATTTGCGCGCGGCCGCGCCGCTGGAGGTGAAGAGACTGGCCTGGTTGCCGTAGGAATGGCTGTTTGCCAGATGGATGGCTTCCTCAATGGTATTAACGTGCATAAGGCTGAGCACCGGCCCGAAGACCTCGGTCCTCCACAACTCACTTCCCGGCTGGACATCCATCAACACGGTCGGGCGTACAAAAGCACCCTTCTCATACCCCTGCACCATTGCCCCACGGCCATCAACAGGAACGTTTGCGCCCTCGCCTGCCCCCTTTCCGATCAACTGCTCGATGCGGACCCGGCTGGCCTGGTTAATGACCGGACCCATCTGCACACCCTCGTCCAAGCCATAACCGACCTTTCGGGCGGCAGCTGCATCACAGATCATTTCCACAAACTGGTTGCGCGCTTCAGCCACGGTCACTGCCAGGGATACGGCCAGGCAGCGTTGACCGGCGCAGCCGAAGGCTGAGTCGGCGACGATGGTCGTCGCCATGCTCATATCGGCATCAGGCAGAATCACAACCGGATTCTTGGCTCCCCCCTGGGCCTGGACACGCTTCCCATTGGCGGCTGCCCGCGAATAGATGTATCTGGCAACATTGGTGGATCCCACGAAGGTAATGGCACGGATCGCGGGATGGTCGAGGATGGCATCCACCGCCTCTTTGGATCCATTCACGAGGTTGACCACTCCCCTGGGGAAACCGGCCTGCTCCACCAGTCTGAACAAAAACTGCATGGTCATGGGGACCCGTTCGGAGGGCTTGATGATATAAGTATTGCCAGTGGCAAGCGCGTAGGGCAGGTACCAGAATGGGATCATGCCCGGAAAGTTGAAGGGCGCGATGGTGGCGCATACCCCGACGGGCTGGCGCAGCATCATCTCGTCGATCCCCGAGGCGATATCCTCGCTGATCTCACCCTTCGCCATCATCGGAATGCCGCAGGCTACTTCAACATTCTCAATGGCCCGCACCATCTCCGCTTTGGCCTCATCGAAGGTCTTGCCGCACTCGCGGGTGATGGTCCGGGCGATCTCATCATGGTTGGCTTTCAACAGATCCCTGAGGCGGAAAAGAGGCAGGATGCGTTCCTGGGCGGGCACCTTCCGCCAGGTGGCAAAGGCCTCGGAGGCGGCCTGTGCAGCAGCCGTGACGTCATCATTTCCGCACAGCGGAGTCCGGGCCAACAGCTCACCCGTGGCCGGATTAACCACATCCACATATTCGCGGCTTTCCGGCTTGATCCATTCACCGTTGATGTAGTTCAGAATATCCATATCATCCTCATGCTACCTGTTTGTCCATCAGTTCAGCCAAGCCCTCATCGATCAGGTCCAGGCCTTCATCCAGCTGCTCGGCGGTGATCACCAGGGGCGGCACCACAAACAGGATATTCTTGAAGTTGAACACATAGACCCCGTTCCCCACCAGGAAACTCTTAAGCGGGGTCAGGTCCATGGGCTCTTTCGTCTGGCGGTTCTTCACCAGTTCCAGAGCCGAGAACATGCCAATATAACGCGCATCCCCGACGGAGGCATGCTTCGCCTTCAGATCTTCCAGACGTTCTCCCAGATGCGCGCCCACCTTCTTCACGTTCGCGAAGATCTGGTCCTCCTCATAAGCCTGGATGGTCCCCAGGGCTGCCGCGCAGGCCAGCGCGTGACCGTTGTAGGTGAGTCCTGCATACAGCATCTTGTCATCGAAAAAACGCGCGATCTTCTCGCGCACGATCACGGCCCCCAGCGGAACATAACCGGAGGTGATGCCTTTGGCTGTGGTGATGATGTCGGGGACCACGCTCCAGTTATCCACGGCAAACCACTGACCTGTGCGGCCCCAGCCCGACATGACCTCGTCCGAGATCAGCAGGATGCCGTACTTGTCGCAGATCTCGCGGATCCTCGGCCAGTAATCATCCGGCGGGATAATTAACCCGTTGGTCCCGGTGACGCCTTCAAGGATAATTGCCGCGATCTGGTCGGGACCCTCATGCTGGATGACCTCTTCCACGTGCTGGATGCATTCACGGTGGCAGGTCTCGCGGGTCCAACCAAAGGGACAGCGATAGCAGTATGGGTCGAGGAAATGCACCACGCCCGGCATGGCCGGTTCCACGGGAAGGCGGCGATAATCGCCTGTGAGGGCAATGGCGCCGTAAGTCGCGCCATGATACGAACGGTAGCGCGCCAGGATCTTGCTTCGCCCGGTAAAGAAGCGGGCGATTTTTATGGCATTCTCATTGGCCTCCGCCCCACCCAGCGTGAAGAAGGTCTTTTTCAAATCGCCCGGTGTGATTTCGGCCAGTTTCTTCCCGAGCAGGCCGCGCGGCTCCGTGGCCATGCCAGGCGCTGCAAAGGTGAGTCTTCCAGCCTGTTCCTGGATCGCCTTGACCACCGTTGGATGCTGATGGCCCACATTGGTGTTCACCAGTTGGGAAGCAAAATCAAGGTAGCGTTTCCCATCCGCATCAAAGAAGTAAACGCCCTCCGCCCGGGTGACCGGGATCGGGTTCACCTGCCCCTGGTTGGACCAGGAAAAAAAGGTGTATTCCCTGTTGAGATCGACGATCTCTTTCGAAGTGAGGTTGGACATGGCATCTCCATTGGATAGAATCCAGGCGGAACCTGCCGGATCCACCTGCCTGAACTTTACTGCTTGATCCGTTTCACGATGTCCGCATAGATATTCAGCGTCTCGTCGATATCGGCCTCGCTGTGCGAATAGCACAGAAACCAGGGCTCGCGAGGGTCATAATCCGGTAATACACCCCGTTCAATACCCAGTTCCACCAGGCGCAGGTAAAGGTTCTCATCGCTCAGGCTCCAGTCCCGCTGGCAGGTAACTGCCTCCACACCCAGGGCGAATGCGAACATGGAGGGATAGCCGCTGAATACCGCAGAGATATCAGCTTCCGCAAATATGTCCCGCAGCCCGTCCATCAACTTTGTTCCGCGTTCGGCGATGGTTTTGAGCACCGGGCGCTCCTGTAAAAACTTCAGGGTTGCGTAACCGGCAGCGATCCCAGGCTTGTTATTGGTATAGGTGCCTCCCTGCGACACTCCATGGCCGATGATGGACATGATTTCCGCTTTTCCGCCAAATGCAGCCACCGGATAGCCGTTTCCCAACGCTTTTGCGTAGGTGGCAAGGTCAGGGAGAATGCCATAATACTCCTGCGCGCCTCCGTTGGCTATGCGAAAACCAGTTTTGACCTCATCCAGAATAAATATGGCTCCATATTCCGCAGTCTTCTGCCGGATCAATTGCAGGAATCCCGGCTGCGGTTCGATCCCTCCGCAGTTCCCCTGGCACGGCTCGGTGATCACTGCCGCGATCTGGTCTCCAAACGACCGCATGGTCCGTTCGAAACCCTCGAAGTCATTGAAAGGAAGAGTGATGATCAGATCTCGAAGGCCTTTGGGGATCCCCGAGGAGGAAGGCACGGGGATGGGATTGCGACGGTTCCCATAAGCCTCCACAGGCGAATACGTGGACCATAATGTATGATCGTGAAAGCCGTGATAATTCCCTTCAAACTTGAGGATCAGCTCGCGGCCTGTAAAAGCGCGCGCCACCCGGATGGCATGCATCGTTGCCTCGGTCCCGGAACAGGCGAGGCGGGCCATCTCCACCGCCGGACACATGGAAACGATCAGTTCGATCAGCTCGACCTCCAGTTCGCCGGTCATGGCGAACAGGCTGCCCTTCTGGATCTCTTCGATCACACAGGC